>NZ_JBLUNZ020000004.1:0-181203 GCF_048061935.2 Leucobacter sp. BZR 635
ACTGCAGGTAGACCGGCTCGACGCGGCGGGAACCGTGCTCGGCACAGGAATCTACACCGGTGCAGTTGTTGCGTCCACTGGGGGTCACCTCCGGATGCCGCTGCCGGCACCCTCGGTCGCAGAGCAGACCCGTAACACCGAGGAGCCAGTTACCATCACGGCGGAGCTCACGATCGACGGTGTGCCCGCTGAGGTCGCGCCAGTCGGCTGGGCCGTGCTGCCGGCAGGGGCAACCGAGGAGCCAGAGTTCCAGGAGAGCAATGTGTTCCCTGGGCTCACCCCTGAGACTGAGTACCGCATCTTCGCGAGCGTCCCGCTCAACGACTGGTACCACTCGCCGAGCGAGGCCAGCTTCACCACCATCGACGCCGACGATGAGGGCGAAGGCGAAGGAGAGGGCGAAGGCGAGGGCGAGGGCGAAGGCGAAGGTGAGGGCGAAGGCGAGGGCGAAGGCGAAGGCGAGGGCGAAGGCGAAGGCGAGGGCGAGGGCGAGGGCGAAGGTGAAGGCGAGGGCGAAGGCGAGACCGTTGTGCCCGAGCAGCCCCTTCCGACGATCCCGCCTTCGTGCACCGATGACGGCCCGGTCACACTCTGCGAGACCGGTGGCGACAGCGCTGCTGCAGGGCTTGCCGCCGCAGGCTTCTTGCTCCTTGCCGGAGTGAGCCTCGCCTGGTTCGCACGGGTGCGGAGCCGCAGCTCCGCACGCTAAGAACGGCCCGCTCGGTGGACATGTCGGCAGTCGCTACTAGACTGCCGACATGACCCTCGATCTCGCGGCACCGCAGCTGCGCGCGGCAGCCGATACGCAACCGTGGCTTGATCCAGCACGTTACTGGGAGAGCCTTGACCGGGCGACGCGGGAATACTCCGCGCCCGTGATCGCGCTCAGTGCCGAGGCGCTGAGCTTTAACGCCCACGACATGCTCCGGCGGGCGGCAGGCCTCCCGATTCGTGTCGCCTCGAAGTCCGTGCGGGTGCGAGGAGTACTCGACGCGGTCCTCGCGCTTCCCGGTTATTCGGGGGTGCTCGGGTACTCACTCGCAGAGGCGATCTGGCTGAGCGAAACCATTGACGACATCGTTGTCGCCTATCCCACGGCTGATCGGGCAGCGATCGCGGCGCTCGCCGCAGACCCGCGGGCGGCCGAGCGCGTCACGCTGATGGTGGACAACCCCGAGCAGCTCGACCTCATTGACTCGGTGATCGCACCCGACGAGCGGCCGAGCATCAGGCTCTGCCTTGATTTCGATGCGTCGTGGCGGAGCAAGGCGCTCGGGCACATCGGAGTGTTTCGCAGCCCGATCCACACGACCGCGGGGCTGCGCAGCTTCGCGCAGCACATTCTCGGCCGCAAGGGCTTCACGATTGCCGGTGTGATGTCGTACGAGGCGCAGATCGCTGGCGTCGGCGATGATCCTGTGGGCAAGCCCGCTGCGGGTGTCGTGATGCGGGCGATGCAGCGCGCGAGTCATGCTGAGCTCGTTGACCGCCGGGCTGAGGCGCTCGCCTCGCTCAGAGAGATTGTTGAGCTCGAGTTCGTGAACGGTGGCGGCACCGGATCGATCGAGCGCACCGTCGCCGAGGGCGGCATGACCGAGGTCGCTGCGGGCAGTGGCCTGTTTGGCCCGCACCTCTTCGACAACTACCGCGGCTTCAGCCCGGCCCCCGCGGTCGGCTTCGCGCTCGACGTCGTGCGCCGACCAAACGCTGACACCGCGACGCTGCTCGGCGGTGGATGGATCGCATCTGGCCCGGCGGGTGCCGACAGGCTCCCGCAGCTCGTCTGGCCCGAGGGCCTGCGGTACGCGCCGCGCGAGGCCGCGGGTGAGGTGCAGAGCCCCGTGGTCGGGGCAGCAGCGCGCGACATGCGCGTGGGAGACCGCGTCTGGCTCCGCCACACGAAGTCTGGCGAACCGATGGAGCACGGCAATGTCGTTGTTCCTGTGAACGATGGTGTGGCGGGGGATCCGCTGCTCACCTACCGCGGCGAAGGGAAGTGCTTCCTATGAGCGCACGCTGGCGCAACTGGGCCCGGACCGAGTCGTCGGTGCCCGCGACCGAGGTGTTTCCGCGCACGGCGGAGCAGATTATCGCCGCGGTGGATCGCGCACGCGACACAGGCCACACCGTGAAGCCCATCGGGGCCTCCCACAGCTTCACCGCGATCGGCGCGACCGACGGGATCCGGCTGGAGCTCCGGCGTATGCGGGGCCTCGTCTCGGCTGATCCGGCCGGCGGGCGCGTGACGCTCTGGGCGGGAACGCACCTGTGGGAGCTGCCCGCGATCCTCGAACCGCTTGGGCTCGCGCTCGCGAACATGGGCGACATCGATAAGCAGACCATCACCGGTGCAACGCAAACCGGCACCCACGGCACGGGGCTGCGACTCGGCGGGCTGTCGACTGCGGTTGTCGGTGCGACGCTCGTCACGGGTACGGGCGAGCTCCTCACCGTGAGCGAGACCGAGAACGCGGAGTTGCTGCCCGCGGTCGCTCTTGGCCTTGGAGCGCTCGGGGTACTGGTGACCGTCACGATCCAGTGCGTGCCGCGCTACCTGCTGCACGCGGTCGAGACGCCAGACTCCCTCGACGCAGTGCTCGACACCTTCGAGGAGCGCAACCGGGCCGCCGACCACTTCGAGTTCTACTGGTTTCCGCACACCGAGGGTGCGCGGACGAAGACGAACACCAGAATCCCGGTGGATCCGGAGCTGGGTGCCGCCGGCAGCGGTGCGCGGCCGCTCGGAGCTGTGTCGCGCTACGTCGACGAAGAGCTCATGAACAACACGATGCTCGGCGCGGTCGTCGGCTTCCAGCGCTGGCTGCCCGCCTCGACGCCGCGCATCAACCGCGCCGTGCAGACAGTATCGAGCGCGCGCGACTACATCGACGAGTCGCACCGCGTGTACGTCACCAACCGGCGCGTGCATTTCCGCGAGATGGAGTACGCCCTGCCGCTTGAGGCGGCACCGACAGCGTTGCGAGAACTGCGCGAGCTGATCGAGCGCCGCAAATACAGGGTGTCCTTCCCGATCGAGGTGCGCACGGCGGCTGCGGACAACCTTTTCCTGTCGACGGCGCACGGGCGCGAGAGCGGCTACATCGCCGTGCACCGCTACTGGAAGGATCGCGACGACGACTACTTCCCCGAGGCGGAGGCCGTGCTAGCGGCGCACGGGGGCCGCCCTCACTGGGGAAAGATGCACACGCTGACGGCTGACTCACTGCGCGAGCGGTACCCGAGGTTCGATGACTTTGTGGCGGTGCGGGATCGGTTCGATCCCGATCGTGTGTTCGCTAACCCGTATCTCACCCGCGTGCTGGGGGAGTAGCCGGCTCACAGCTTCACAGCGATTTCATGACCTGCAACGCTAGTATTCAGCTATGTCAACCGGATTGGTCATCACCCTTGTCGTTGTAGCCCTGCTCGTAGTCGCCGTGGGCTACCTGTGGATCACCTACAACTCCCTCGTGACGCTCCGCGTGCGCGTGGAAGAAGCTTGGAGTGACATTACGGTGCAGCTCAAGCGCCGCGCCGACCTCATTCCTGCCCTGGTTGAGACGGTGAAGGGGTACGCCGCGCACGAGCAGGGAGTGTTCGACTCTGTGACGAAGGCGCGAGCCGAGACGATCTCCGCGCAGAGCCCCGCGGAGGCCTCGGTCGCCGAGAACCACATGCAGTCCGCGCTGAAGAGCATCTTCGCAATCGCCGAGGCCTACCCGCAGCTCCAGGCGAGCCAGAACTTCCTCCAGCTGCAGTCGGAGCTCGTCGACACCGAGAACAAGGTGCAGGCCGCACGCCGCTTCTACAACGGCGGCGTCCGCGAGCTCAACACGAAGATTCAGGTCTTCCCGAACAACCTGCTCGCGGGCCCGTTCGGCTTCAGCCAGCGCGACTTCTTCGAGGTCGACGACGCGGTGGCAATCGCAGAGCCCCCGCGCATCCAGTTTTAACGCAGTGAATCGGGGGAGGAGGCCGCGTGTATAGCGCCATTCGCCGAAACAAGATCAACAGCGCCCTCATCATCCTGCTGTTCCTCGGCATCGTCGGCGGCCTCGGTTGGCTCGCGTCGGCGATCTACCAGTCGCCGGGAATCGTCATCGCGGTGGTCGGCTTCGCGCTCATCTACGCGCTGATCCAGTACTTCTCGGCCGGCAAGCAGGCCGTCTCAATGAGCGGTGCTGTGAAGATCGGCCCTGCCGACAATCCGCGGCTCTATCGCGTCGTAGAAAACCTCGCGATCACCACAGGCATGCCGATGCCCGAGGTCTACATCGTGAATGATCCAGCGCCGAATGCGTTCGCAACGGGCCGCGACCCCGAGCACGCGATCGTCGCGGCGACCACCGGGCTCCTCGACATCATGACCGACGCCGAGCTCGAGGGAGTCATGGCGCACGAGCTCGGGCACGTGCGCAACTACGACATCCGCGTCTCGATGATCGTCTACGGCCTCACGGTCGCCGTCGGCATGATCGCCGACATGCTCATGCGTATGGCCTTCTTCGGCCGCAACAATAACAACAACCCGCTCGTGATGGTGTTTGGCCTCGTCGCGATGCTCGTCGCCCCGCTCGTTGCGAGCATGGTGCAGCTCGCGGTCTCCCGACAGCGTGAGTACCTTGCGGATGCGACTGGAGCGCTCACCACGAGGCATCCGGAGGCGCTCGCGAGCGCGCTCCACAAGCTCTCCGAGTACGGCAGGCCGCTGGAGAAGCAGCAGTCGAGCATGGCACACCTGTGGATCGCCGACCCGCTGAAGCCCGGCATGATGCAGCGCCTTTTCGCGACGCACCCGCCGCTGCCCGAGCGCATCCGCCGGCTCCTCGACATGGGCGGAAAAATGTAGGTGAGGCACCCGCCTCCCCGCCCCACCCCACCGCCACTTCCACCCCACCGCGCCGGCCACCCCCACCCCACCGCCCCCGCACCCCCGGAGTTGGCAGTTATTGTCGCGTGAGCGCCCCTCAAGCGACAACAACTGCCAACTCGGCACGCCGCCGGGCGGGGCAAAGATGTGACCTCCCCGTAATAGGCGTAGGGTAGAGGCAGTCAAAGGGGGTCATCAGCTTAGTGTCAAGCACGTTCCGCTCCCTCTCCATCCGCAATTATCGGATCTGGTTCTTCGGAGCGTTCGTTTCGAACGTGGGTGCTTGGATGCAGGCGACGACCCAGAACTGGGTCGTGCTCACGGAGCTGACTGAGAACAACGCCTCAGCCGTCGGCATCACGATGGCGCTGCAGTTTGGCCCGCAGCTGCTCCTTGTCCCGTTCAGCGGTGCGGTCGCCGACCGATTCGACCGCCGCAAGGTGCTGCTCCTCACGCAGAGCCTCCTTATGCTGCTCGCGGTGGGCCTCGGTACGCTCCTCATCACCGGCCAAGCCGAGATCTGGCACCTGTACTCCTTCGCGCTCGGCCTCGGCATCGTTAACGCCTTCGACTCGACCTCCCGCCAGGCCTTCGTCTCCGACCTCGTCGGCAACAGCCATCTCTCGAACGCCGTCGCCCTGAACTCCGCCTCGTTCAACTCTGCTCGCCTGGTCGGCCCCGCCGTCGCGGGTGTACTCATCGCCGCGATCGGTTCCGGCTGGGTGTTCATCATCAACGCCGCCTCGTTCCTGGCGATGCTCGGTGCGCTGTCGATGATCACCACCTCGCACACGCGGGCACCCAAGAGCGACAAGCGCGAGTCGCAGCTGCGCCAGCTCTCCGCGGGCTTCCGCTACGTCATGCAGCGGCGCGACATCCTCGTGATCTTCATCATGGTGTTTCTCGTCGGCGCGTTCAGCATGAACTTCCCCGTGATGTCCTCGACGATGGCGGTCGAGTTCGGCAGGGGAGCGGCCGACTACGGCCTGCTGTCGTCGATCCTTGCGATTGGATCGCTCACGGGCGCGCTGCTCGCAGCTCGCAGACCGGCCGCGCGCATGCGCGTCGTCATCATCTCAGTCGGCGGGCTTGGCATCGTGAGCCTGCTCGGCGCGGTGATGCCGACCTACTGGCTGTTCGCCTCGACGCTCGTGTTCTTCGGGCTCGCGACATCGACGATGATGACTACGGCGAACGGGTTTGTGCAGACGACCTCGGATCCCGCCGTGCGCGGCAGGGTGCTCGCGCTCTACATGGCGATTCTCATGGGCGGAACGCCGATCGGGGCACCGCTCGTCGGAGCCGCGGCAGACGCGCTCGGCGCGCGATCCACATTTGTGATCTCCGGCGTCGCCGCGCTCATCGCATTCGCGGTCGGGATGACCTGGCTGGTGTCGGATCGCAAGCTGCGGATCCGCTGGAACAACGGGCTCACAGTCACCCACGCGGGCCGGCCGCTCATCACTGATAGCCGCGCTGAGCAGCTCGAAACCCTCACCGCACCGATCGACGTCTTGCGGCGCGAACCAGACACCCGGGACCCGCTCGAAGCGAACTGGGATTCGGCACCGCAGGAAGCCCCGGCGACAACCGGAATCATTCCGCTGCCAATGCCTGAGAAACCCGCCGCCGACGAGGATCCGGAGCGCCCCGGAGGGTAGGCTAGGAGGCGCAGTGCGGGCCAACCCGCGGAACCCTCAACCACTGGAGCGAGATACTCGTGAGTGACTTCATGTCTGCCCAAACCCGTACCGAAACGGATTCACTTGGCAGCGTCGAAATACCCGCATCGGCTTACTGGGGCGTGCACACCGCGCGTGCCCATGAGAACTTTCCGATCGCACGCCGACCGATCTCGGTCTACCCCGACTTCATTCGCGCGTTTGCGTGCGTGAAGCAGGCGGCGGCCCGAGCAAACCTCGAGATTGGTGCGCTCGACGAGCAGCGTGCAACGCTCATCGACCGTGCGTGCGAAGAGATCAAGACCGGCATGCTGCACGACCAGTTCGTCGTCGGCGTTGTCCAGGGTGGTGCGGGTACCTCGAGCAACATGAACGCGAACGAGGTCATCACCAACCGCGCGCTCGAGCTCGCTGGGCATGAAAAGGGCGACTACGCGTTCATCAACCCGAACGATCACACGAACCACAGCCAGTCGACCAACGACACCTACCCGACCGCGATCAAGGTTGCGCTCGCGTTCTCGCTGAAGTCGCTGCTCGAAGAGATCGCGCTGCTGTCTGACTCGTTCGCCGCGAAGGGCCGCGAGTTCTCGCACATCATCAAGGTCGGTCGCACGCAGCTGCAGGACGCAGTGCCGATGACCCTCGGCCAGGAGTTCAACGCCTTCGCTGTCACCCTCCGCGAGGACATCGAGCGCCTGCAGGACGCAGTGAAGCTCCTCGGCGAGGTCAACATGGGCGCCACCGCGATTGGCACCGGCATCAACGCTCCAAAGGGCTACAAGGAGTCGGTGATCCGCCACCTCCGCGAGATCACCGAGCTGAACCTCGAGACCGCGGGCGACCTCGTCGAGTCGACGAGTGACACCGGCGTCTTCATCACCTTCTCGGGCGCGCTGAAGCGCTCGGCGATGAAGCTGTCGAAGATCTCGAATGACCTCCGCCTGCTCTCCTCGGGCCCGCAGGCGGGCTTCGGCGAGATCAACCTCCCGGCACGCCAGGCTGGCTCGTCGATCATGCCCGGTAAGGTCAACCCGGTCATCCCCGAGGCTGTCTCGCAGGTCGCGTACGCGGTCGCAGGCTCCGACGTGACCGTGTCGATGGCTGTCGAGGCGGGCCAGCTCCAGCTCAACGCCTTCGAGCCGATCATCGCGCACTCGCTGTTCCAGTCGATCCTGTGGCTTGAGCGCGCATGCCAGACGCTGCGCGTGAACTGCGTCGACGGCATCACCGCGAACGAGGATCGTCTCGAAGACATGGTGGCTCGCTCGGTGACTGTGATCACCGCGCTCGCTCCGGTCATCGGCTACGCAGAGGCTTCGAAGCTCGCGAAGGAGGCGCTCGCAACCAACGCGAAGGTCTCCGAGCTCGTGATCTCGCGGGGCCTGCTCGATCAGGCGCAGCTTGACGATATTCTGCAGCCGTCGAAGCTCGCGGGCCTGGCTCCCGTGACCGACGTGATCCCGGTCATCAAGATCGACCAGCCTGGCGCGGTCGCTGAGGATGACACCACCGACGCGTAAAGCTCATCCCGCCCGCAGGGGCGCGAACGACAAGGAGCCCGGCACTCAGTGCCGGGCTCCTTGTCTGTGTTCGGTGCTGCGCGATGATCATCGTCACGCAGCCGCGAACCGCGGGCGAGTGCGCCTAGATCTGGACGCAGTGCGTCGTCACGGCACCGATCTTCTCGATCGTGACGGTGACCTCAGTGCCCTCAACAAGGTACAGTGGCGGCTTCCGCGAGCGGCCGGCACCTCCGGGGGAGCCCGTCGAGATGACGGTTCCGGGGAGGATCGTGAGCGACTGCGAGATCGACGAGATGAGCTCTGCGACGGTGCGAATCATGAACTCGGTGGTTGAGTCCTGCACACGCATGCCGTCTACGTCGGTCGCGATGTGCAGCGCCTGCGGATCGGGGATCTCATCAGCGGTGACGACGACCGGGCCAATGGGGGTGAAGCCGTCGAACGACTTGCAGCGCGACCACTGCGGCTCCGAGAACTGAATGTTGCGCGCGGTGATGTCGTTGATCGCCGTGTATCCGAAGACATAGTCAAGTGCCTCTTCGGGCGTGACGTTCTTTGCGGCGCGCCCGATGATGACACCGAGCTCGCCCTCGTAGTCGACCTCTTCGCTCAGGCGTGTGGGCAGCTCGACGGTTCCGTTGTGACCGTTCAGCGAGTTCGGGAAGAGCGTGAAGAGCACGGGGCCCGAGTCGTTGTCGAGCGCGAGCTCGCTCGCGTGCTCGTCGTAGTTCAGGCCGACTGCGAGCACGACGGGCGGGTTGAGCACCGCCGGGGCGTAGCTTGCGTCGGAGGCGTCGATACCTGCTCCGGCAGGGAGTGCCGCTGCCGCGGAGCTCAGGCGCTCAAGCGCCTCGGGGCCTGCCTCGATAAGGTCTTGCAAGGTTTCGAACGGTTCGCCGAGTTCACGCACGGGAACAAATCGCTCACCCCACTCGATAAAGAGCTCGGGGACTGACGAGGCGTCGGGGGTTAAGTGCGCAAATCTCACGACTCTAGGCTATCGGGCTTTCGGCACCACGCCGTTGTCGTGGCTCGCCTAAGTTGAGCCCGTTCACCTGTGCGTCATGACTCTGAGACAGAAACGTTGTTTCCCTCTCAGCGAACCTCATGGTGGCGGCGCCCCAGATCGGTCAGAATGGCCCCATGACAGATGCACCGCTCACGAAGCCAGAAATCGATGCACCCGAGGGCCCCGCGCCCGCAGAACTTGAGATCGTCGATATCGTCGTCGGTGACGGCGCAGAAGCAGCCGCAAACTCCACCGTTGACGTCCACTACCTGGGAGTCGAGTACGACTCCGGCGAAGAGTTCGACTCCTCGTGGAGCCGCGGCGAGTCAGTGAACTTCCCGCTGAAGGCCCTGATCCCCGGATGGCAGCTCGGCATTCCCGGCATGAAGGTTGGCGGCCGCCGCAAGCTCACCGTGCCGCCCGCGCAGGCCTACGGCGAGAGTGGCGGACACCCGCTCTCCGGCAAGACGCTGATCTTCATGATCGACCTCAAGGGCGTTAGCTAAACACTCCAAAGCGTCACTGGAACGGTATCGCTTTGCGTAGGGGCACCCACGCCCTCGCGCAAGGTGGTACCGTTTTCCTGTTCAGCAAACACCCAGGAACAGGAGCGGCTCGTGTCAGAGGCCACACAACAGAAGGTGAAGGAGCGGGGCTTCCTTGACCGCTACTTCGAGATCACCAAGCGCGGTTCGACGATCGGAACCGAGGTTCGCGGCGGTCTCGTCACCTTCGTGACGATGGCTTACATCGTTATTCTCAACCCGATTATTCTTTCGGGCAAGGAAGACGTCGCGGGCAACATCCTCGACTTCGGTCAGGTCAGCGCCGCAACCGCGCTGGCAGCCGGTGTCATGACGATCCTCTTCGGTATCGTCTCGCGGCTGCCGTTCGCATTCGCTGCGGGACTCGGCATCAACGCCTTCCTCGCATTCTCGGTCGTCCAGGAAGTCACCTGGCCCGAGGCGATGGCAATCGTCATCATCAACGGTCTGCTCATCGTGCTGCTCGCCGCAACCGGCCTGCGCCGCATGATCTTCGACGCGGTTCCCGTACAGCTCAAGCTCGCGATCACCGTGGGTATCGGCTTCTTCATCGCCTTCATCGGCTTCGTGAACTCCGGTTTTGTTGACGCGACCGGCCAGTCATCGCCCCCCGTGGGCCTCGGCCCGGCAGGCGTCGGCTTCATCACCACCATTCCTACCCTCATCTTCGTTGTGACCCTCGCGCTCACCGGCATTCTCGTCGCGAAGAAGGTCAAGGGCGGCATCCTCATCGGCCTCATCAGCGGCACGATCATCGCGGTCATCGTCGAGGCGATCTGGAAGATCGGCCCGAAGTTCGGTGACGACGGATCACTCAACCCCGGCGGTTGGAGCCTCACCGAGCCCGTGCTCGGCGGCAACCCGTTCGCGATCCCCGACCTCGGCCTCGTCGGAGCAGTGAGCTTCGATTTCGGTAAGGTCGGCCTCGTCACCGTCGTGATGCTCGTCTTCACCCTCCTCTTCACCAACTTCTTCGACGCAATGGGCACCATGACCGGCCTCTCGCGCGAGGCGGGCCTCGCTGACGACAAGGGCAACTTCCCCCGCATCAAGTCGGCGCTCGTCGTCGAGGGCATCGGTGCGGTTGTCGGCGGCGGCACCTCGTCTTCCTCGACCACCGTGTTCGTGGAGTCGGGCGCTGGTATCGGCGAGGGCGCGCGAACGGGCCTCGCGAACGTCGTCACCGGCGTGGTCTTCCTGCTCGCAATGTTCTTCACCCCGCTCACTGAGATCGTTCCGACCGAGGTCGCGGCTGCGGCGCTCGTCATTGTCGGCGCGATGATGATGTCGCAGATCGCGCACATCGACCTCACTGACTTCCGCGTGCTGCTGCCGGTGTTCCTCACGGCCGCGGTGATGCCGCTGAGCTACTCGATTGCCAACGGCATCGGCGCTGGCTTCGTGTCGTGGGTGCTCGTGCACGCGTTTACCGGCAGGGCGAAGCAGGTGCACTGGCTGCTTTGGATCGTCTCCGCAGGCTTCGTGATCTTCTTCGCGCGCGGCCCGGTTGAGGCGCTGCTCGGCGTGTAACCGCGTAGTTGCGTCGGCACAGGCCGGGGTGGATCAGAACGCTGATCCACCCCGGCCTGTGTTGTATCGCGCGCGGCCTGGTGCCGCTGCGCTCCGGCTGGCGCCGCTGCGCGAGGCCTGGCGCCGCTCTGCCGCACCCTAACTGCCCCTATTTTTCTATTCCGAGCCTTGCGCGCCCTGCAGAAGGCTCGGTTGAGATGAATCGGGGGTTGAAGGACGGCGGACTGGCGAGCCGCTCGGCCACTGGGCGCTCCGGGCCCCGTCGCGGCTACTCCAGCGCGCGGTACGCCTCAGCGACAACCTCAGCAAGCTCCGCGGCGATCTCAGGGGTGCCGGCAATGAGCAGCTCCTCGCCCGGTCGAGCGTCCCCGAGGCCGCGAACCACAGCACCCGATTCGCGGGCGATCAGCGCGGCAGCAGCGTAATCCCACGGCTGCAGCCCCCGCTCGTAGTAGGCGTCGAGGCGGCCCGCGGCGAGGAGGCACAGATCCATCGCTGCTGACCCGATCCGGCGAATGTCGCGCACGCGGGGGAGGACCCGCCGCAGCACCTCGACCTGCTCGGTTCTGCGCTCCACGGTGTACCCAAACCCGGTGCCGAGCAACGTTGTCGCGAGCGTCGTCTGCGACGGGCCAGGCAGGCGCTCCGACCCGAGGAACGCGCCGCCACCCTCCCACGCCGTGAAGAGCTCACCGGTCACCGGGAGATAGACAGCGCCCGCGATCGCGCGGCGGCCGTCCGACATCGTGCCCGGGGCCCCGTCCGCGACGGTCGCGGCAACGCTCACCGCGTATGCAGGAAGGTTGTAGAGATAGTTGACGGTGCCGTCGATGGGATCCACCACCCACGTCACCCCGCTCGTGCCCTTCACACTCGCGCCCTCCTCGCCCAAAATGGCGTCTTCCGGGCGGAGCTCGCGGATTCCCGCGGTGAGGATCCGTTCGGCCTCCTCATCGGCAGCCGTGACGACATCGGTGAGGCTCGACTTCGTCGCCGCGATGTCCACCCCCGCTGCGCGCTTCTCGTGGATCATCTGCCCAACGGACCGGGCGAGTGTCCCCGCGATGTCGGCAAGGGCGGAGGCATCAACCGATTCAGTCATGCTTCCGAGCCTACCGGCCAGATCGCGGGGGCTCGCGGGGGCTCACGGGCACGCTACGGGCGACCCGTGCCCTCGAACGCGTATGCGGCCTCGCCGTGTGCCGCCGCGTCGATCCCGCTGTCCTCCACCGCCTGGGGCACGCGCAGGCCCGTCGTGAGCTTCACGCCCAGCGCAATGACGAGCGAGGCGATGAACGAGTAGAGCACGACGCCGACGACCGAGATCACCTGCACGAGGAGCAGCCCGGAGTCCCCACCCGTGAACAGCCCGTCGTTGAGCGCGAAGAACCCAAGGTAGACGGTGCCGATGACACCAGCGACGAGGTGCAGGCCGACTACGTCGAGCGAATCGTCGAAGCCGAGGCGAAACTTCCACTCGATCGCGACCGCGCACGCGGCCCCGGCGAGTGCCCCGAGGAGCAGCGCGAACACGGGGGAGAGGTTCGCGGCCGCTGGCGTGATCGCGACGAGCCCCGCGACAGCCCCTGACGCGGCTCCAACAACGCCGGGCTTGCGGCCGCGGAGCGTGTCGACGGCCAGCCATCCCATGATCGCTGCGGCGGGAGAGCCCAGCGTATTGACGAGAATCAGCCCCGCGGTACCCGCGTCCGTGGCCAAGCCCGCGTTGAACCCGATCCAGCCGAACCAGAGCAGTGCGGCACCTATGGTCACGAGCGGGATCGAGTGCGGCGGGTGCGCCCCCGGGGCGAAGTCACGGCGCTTGCCGACGACCAGGGCGAGGGCAAGTGCCGCAGCGCCGGCGTTAATGTGAATCGCGGTGCCGCCGGCGAGGTCAATGACGTCGGGCGTGCCGAGCCAGACGCCGAGCTTGGAGATCCAGCCCCCGCCCCAGACCCACGCGGCGACCGGGAAGTACACGAGGGACGCCCAAACCCCTGCGAAGAGTACCCAGGATCCGAGGCCCACCCGGTCTGCGATCGCGCCCGAGATGAGGGCGGTCGTGATCATTGCAAAGACAGCGCCGAAGCCGACGCCGATGAACTCGCTCGGATCTGTGTGGGTGAGACCGAAGTCGCGGAGCGGATTCCCCGCAAACCAGCCGTCGTTGTCTCCGAAGACGCTCATCGAATATCCGAAGAGGATCCACAACACTCCGACCACACCCATTGCGCTCACGCTGAAGAGCATCATGTTGACGACCGAGCGAACGCGGACGAGGCCGCCGTAGAACAGTGCCAGTCCCGGAGTCATGATGAGTACGAGCGCTGTGCTCGTGAGCGTCCAAACCGCTGTTGCTTCCATGTGTGTCCCTTCGTTCCCGCCCGGTGGAGCGGCCCGACTCGACCGTGAGTCCGGGTCTTCACAGTCTGCGTTCTGGCCGTTTCCTCACCGTTTCCCTCGCGAGGCGTGTGCGTCACATCTCTGTTTCCTGGGCGTTTCGGCGATGCCGGTTCGGGCGCGTGAAGGCCGGGCCGCGCAAGGGTGCTAAGATAGTGAGGTTGCCGTTAGATCGGCCGCGGATACAGAGAGCCCAAGCATCCCGCTGAAGGCGCCGCGCAACTGGAGAAAGGGGATCACCTATGTCACTGTCTACAGATGTCAAGAAGGCGATCATCGAAGAGTACGCAACCACCCCCGGTGATACCGGATCCCCTGAGGTTCAGGTGGCTATGCTCTCGCGTCGTATCAAGGATCTGACCGAGCACCTCAAGGAGCACAAGCACGACCACCACTCGCGTCGTGGCCTGCTGCTCCTCGTGGGCCAGCGCCGTCGTCTCCTGGCTTACCTCCAGAAGACCGACATTGCACGCTACCGTACGCTCATCGAGCGTCTCGGCCTGCGCCGCTAGTCTCAGTCCGCGCTGGCCAGCGATCGCTGGTCGCCACTGACTCTGGGAAGCCCCTCTCCTTTGGGAGAGGGGCTTCTTGCATGTGCCCGGCACCATCCCACCTGCCCCGATTAATCCTTCGTGAGCCTTATCCGCCCCACAAAAGCCTCATGCAGGATTAATCGGGGCGGGGAAGCCGGCTCAGCGGACAGGGCAAGCGAGGGACCGCGCAGGGTCGGCCGCGCAGGGCCGGCCGCGCAGGGCCGGCCGCGCAGGGTCTGCCGGCCACACGTCCCGCTACCAAGCGCCTCCCCGCACCGGGTACGCTGAGAACATGGCAAGCGCGAAGCCCCGCACCCGAGATCGCGCGCTCTATGTCGAGATCTTCATCGACGCCCCGCTCGACCGGGTATGGGAGCTGACGCAGGATCCCACGCAGCACGCCCGCTGGGACGCGCGCTTCAGCGCAATCCATCCCACGACGGTCCGGGAAGACGGGGCGCAGGAGTTTCGCTACGAACTTGGGCTCGGTGTGCACACGATCCGGGGGACCGGGGTCTCGCTCGGCGAGAAGCGGGCGGCTGGAGGATCCCGCACCTCGGCGCTGTTATTCACCACCGAAGATCCACTCTCGCCACTCGGCACCGGCCGCGGGTACTGGCGCTACATTCCCGAGGGCGATGGCGTGCGATTTATCACCGGCTACGACTACGCTCCCGGCTGGGGATGGTTGGGGAGGATCGCAGATCCCCTCCTCACCCGCAGATTCGTCTGGTGGCTGACGGCGTGGAGCTTCGATCGCCTGCGGATCTGGGCCGAAGACGGCGTCGAGCCTGAACGGATCGGCTGGTGGCGCGGCTGGTTCGGCGGCGTACGCGCGCGGGCGGGGAGCTGCCGATCACACCCGTCAGCGAGCCGTGCAAAGGCGGGCGCGCAGTCTGTGGGCGAGAGCAGCACAGGCAGCGAGCCACCAATTATGGACGACGCCCCTGCCTCACTCGCGAGGCTCAGTCTCTCCACACCGAGCACACCCTTGCCCGCCCCAAGCACGCCCGAGGACCAACGACCGTGACGAGCACAGCACCCCTCACTGAGAGCATCTTCGCCCGAGCCCTCGGCAGCGAGTTCGATCGCCTGCATCCACAGATGCAGCGTCGTTTCGGGGTCGGAACGGGCCCCGGATACGCCTGCGTTGGCCGCGGGGTGATGCGCGAGATCCGGCAGGGACCGTGGTGGGTGCGGCCGTTTCTGCTGCTGGGCGCGACCCGCAACATCATGTTCCCTGAGAGCGGCAGGGGGTTACCGTTCCAGATCGACAACTATCCCTACGTTGACGGATTCGGGCGGGAAACGGTGACGTTCGTTCGCACCATGGAACTTGGCCGCGGCAGGCGGCGACGCTTCGACGCGACGATGATCTACAGCGAGGAAGCGGGGCGAATCGTCGACTATCTCGGCACCCATCAGCACCTCGCGGTCGACCTCGATCTCTCGGTGACGGACGAAGGCGGCTTGCGGCTCGTCTCGGGCGAGCAGCGATTCTACGAGGGCTGGATCGCGTTCCGCTTCCCCGCATTCTTCACCGGCCGCGCGTACCTCACTGAGTACTTCGACGACGCGAAGCAGAGCTACGTGATCGACCTCGAAGTGCGGCACTCCCGGTTTGGGGTGCTCTTCGGCTATCGCGGGGAGTTCACCTGTTCGTTCCCCGCCGCAGGTGAGGCTGCGGGAGCCGTCGCGGGGGCGTTGAAGCCGTACCGTGAGGAGCGGCGAGAGTGAGCGAGGCATCAGGAAGCGCGCCCGTGCCCGGTGCGCCCGTGCCCGGAGGATCGGTGTTTCTCGGGGCACTCGGGGCCGAAGCATCGCGGCTGCACCCCGAGGTGCGGCGATACGCCGCGGGATCGGGTCTTGTTGGAGGGGCCGTCGAAGTACTCGGTGAGTTTGAAGTGGCAGGGAGCCGTTTGCGGTGGCTGAACCTGTTGGCGCGGCCGTTCGTCGGGCCTCACCTCTTCGTGACCGCTTTCGAGCGGCAGGTGCCGTTTCGCGTGGTCAACTCCGTCGCTTGGGAGGCCGGCGCGGGGCTGGGGCTGCAGGCGGAGCGCATTTTTCATTTCGGTGCGGGGGATCAACGCTTCGTCGACGTGTTGCTTCCGGGCGAGACCCCGGGCACCCTGCGAAACAGGCTGGGGAGTGCGCGCCGGGTTGAACTCGAGCTGCGCTGCTCGGTGACCGCTGCCGGGCACCTGCGACTCGTCTCGGAGCGTGCGTGGCTGCGGTTCGGTCGCGTGCGTCTCCGGCTGCCCGCGCTGTTGTCCGTAAAGGCGGACGTCGTCGACGGGTATGACGATGCGGCGCAGCGCAACATCGTTGAGGCGCGGGTGCGCAGCCCCTTGCTCGGCACGGTGCTTGAGTACCGCGGATCCTTCCGGCACCGGCCTGCGGAGGCTTGAGAGCGCAGTCTCATCCTGGCAGGCCCCGTCGTGGACGCCCCCAAGTGCGCCCGCCCCTCCAGCGGCGCCCCGCCCCTTCAACGGCGCCCCGCCCATCCGGAGGCGCTCGCGGCGACGGACCGGCTTACGTCGTCTTCACCCCCCCATTTTTCTCATCCGACCCTTGCACGGCCCGAACAAGGCTCAGGATAAATAACTGGGGGCGTTTGGGATAGGCGAGTGTGCTCCCCAAAGGCGCAAACCTAGGAAGCACGCCGGCATCCTCCACAACAGCGCTCACCACCGTTGCGCCGAGCCCCAAGTCACACCACGCTGCTGACATGACAATCGACTTCAGCCCAGCAACCATTGAACAACGTATCCGGAGAGCGAGCGCGGCGATCCTGCTTCGTCGCGAGGTCGTCGGCCTCGGAGAACTCAGCGACGGCGAGCTCGCAACGAGAGTGCTCTCCAAACGCCTCACGAGGCTGGCGCGGGGCGCCTACATCGATCACCTGGAATGGTTGAAACTCTTCCCCGATCAGCGCCTTCTCGCGGTGACACTCGCGCACGCCAAGCTCAGGCGCGGCCGCGGCTGGATCTTCGCCCGAGAGTCAGCGGCTGCGCTCTGGGGTCTGCCGCTCTTCGGGCTCGACAGCCTGCGCGTGCACCTGAGTGTCAATCCGGATTCGGCAGGGAGGTCCACCCGTCCCGTGGTGCGGCACGTCGAAACACTGGCCGATGACGAGCTCGTCGAGATCGCGGGCGTGCGATTCACGAGTCTCGAGCGAACGGTGCTCGATTTGGCGCACTCCGCCAAGGCCGAGCTCGCGATTGGGGCGCTCGATGCCGCCGTGCGTTCGCTGTTTCAGATGGATCGCGGCCGGGAGGTCGCCGAGTTTGAGCAGTGGCAGGCCGACACGCTTGGCTCATTCAAGGGAAGCTGGCGGCCCGGTGTGCGGACTGCCCGAGTGCTGCTCGGACTTGCAGACGGGCGAGCCGGGTCAGTGCTTGAAAGCGTCAGTCGGTTGCATCTCGCGCGGCTCGGGGTGCCGCACGAGGTGCAGGTGCCGGTGTTTGCGGGGGAGCGGCTGAGGTACTGGATGGACTTCGAGCTGCTGGGGCAGCAGGCGTTTGGAGAGGTGGATGGGGCAGTGAAGTATCTGGACCCTGCGCTTCGAAATGGGCTGAGCGCGGCGGAGGTCGTTCTCGCCGAGAAGCAGCGCGAGGATGAGGTGCGCGGTATCACTGGGAAGCGCGTCGTGCGCTGGGACGCGGGGCATCTGCGAAGTGCGCGGGATCTGGGCCGGCGATTGGCTGGCTTCGGAATCCACGTCCGGCTCGGCTGACAGCCCGCGCTGGCGGTGGCGCTGCCTGCGTGGCTGCGTATCCGTCTCTCAGCCCGTCCCAACTGCCCCGATTTTTCCTTGGTGAGCCTTTTGCGGGCCGAATTGCAGTCAGAACAGATTAATCGGGGAGGAGCGGACGCGGCAGGGGCGCAGGGGCGCAGGGCGCAGGATTCCAGGGCCGCAAGCGCCGCGCGCACCCCCGCAGCGCACCCCAGAAACGCCTGTGGCCCCCTCGCCGAAGCGAGGGGGCCACAGGGCTGAGCGTGTCAGATCATTAGATCTTCGACGAAGCGTCCTTCAGAACGCTGCGGAGGATTCCGCCGATCTCAGCGAACTCAGCCGGACCAATGGTCAGCGGCGGAGCGAGCTGGATGACGGGGTCTCCACGGTCGTCGGCGCGGCAGTACAGGCCTGCGTCCCACAGCGCGGGCGACAGGTAGTCGCGCAGCAGACGGTTCGACTCTGCCTCGTTGAAGGTCTCCTTGGTCGCCTTGTCCTTGACAAGCTCGATTCCGAAGAAGTAGCCCTCGCCACGCACGTCACCGACGATGTCGATGTCGAGCAGCTTCTCGAGCTCGGCACGGAACAGCGGGCTGTTCTCGCGCACGCGGCCGTTGAGGTCCTCTTCCTCGAAGATGTCGAGGTTCTCGAGAGCCGCAGCAGCTGCCGCCGGGTGACCAGCGAAGGTGAAGCCGTGGTAGAAGGTGTTCTCTTCCGAGTTGAAGGGCTCCGACACCTTGTCCGAGACGATCATGGCGCCGAGGGGGACGTAGCCCGAGGTGATGCCCTTCGCCGAGGTGATGATGTCGGGCTCGTAGCCGAGTGCCTTCGAAGCGAAGAAGTCGCCGACGCGGCCGTACGCACAGATGACCTCATCGGAGACGAGGAGCACGTCGTACTGGTCGCAGATCTCGCGAACGCGCTTGAAGTAGCCGGGGGGAGGCGGGAAGCAGCCACCCGAGTTCTGTACGGGCTCAAGGAAGACTGCTGCAACGGTGTCTTCGCCTTCGAAGAGGATAGCCTCTTCGATGCGGTTCGCTGCCCACTGGCCGAACGCCTCGATGTCGTTGGCCGGAGCGCCCATCTCCTCGGCACGGTAGAAGTTCGTGTTCGGCACGCGGTGACCACCGGGGGTCAGCGGCTCGTAGAACTTCTTCATGTCGGGGATACCGGTGATCGCAAGAGCTCCCTGCGGGGTGCCGTGGTAGGCGACCGAGCGCGAGATGACCTTGTGCTTCATCGGCTTGCCCTTGATCTTCCAGAAGTGCTTCGCCAGCTTGAAGGCTGACTCAACAGCTTCGCCACCGCCGGTGGTGAAGAAGACCTTGTTCATTTCGCCGGGTGCGTACGACGAGAGACGCTCCGAGAGCTCAATGGCTGCGGGGTGAGCGTACGACCAGAGCGGCATGAAGTCGAGCTGCTTCATCTGCTTGGCAGCTGCGTCGACGATGCGCTGACGGCCGTGGCCGGCGTTCACAACGAAGAGGCCTGCGAGGCCATCGATGTATTCCTTGCCAGCGGCGTCGTAGATGTGGTGGCCCTCGGCGCGCGTGATGACGGGAATGCCGTCGTTGAGCACCTTGCGGTTGGTGAAGTGCGGCCACATGTGGCGCTTGGCCGAAGCCTGCAGCGCGGCAGTGTCGACCGCAGCAGTCGGATCGAAAGACATGGTTATCTTGTTCCCCAGTCGTATTTTTGTTTGTTGAGTTGGAGGTAGACGAACGTCTCAGTGGTTGAGACGCCATCGATGTCCCTGATCTTTTCGTTCAGGAGCTCGATGAGCCCGTCGTCGTCCTCACAGACAACCTCGGCGAGGATGTCGAAGGAGCCAGCGCTCAAAACGACGTAGCTCACTTCGGGCAGTTCAGCGAGGCGGTCGGCGACAACCCGGGTATCGCCGGATACGCGAATGCCGAGCATTGCTTGTCGGTGGAAACCGAGTCGCATCGGGTCGGTCACGGCAACAATCTGCATGACCCCGGCATCCGTGAGCTTTTGCACCCGTTGCCTGACGGCGGCCTCGCTGAGTCCGACCGCCTTCCCGATCTCCGCGTACGAGCGGCGACCGTCGAGCTGAAGTTGCTCGATGATCGCCTTCGACGTTGAGTCGAGGGCAGGGATGCTTGGTTTACTGCTCACGCTTCTGATTCTGGCAGTTCGAACCGGAAATAGCAAAGGATTCCGTTGTTTGGGTGCTTCTTTTCTGCGTATATGCCCGCCGTACTCGGCGGAAGCGCCCGTTTTGGGTTCGGGATTGCGCGCGGGATCCCGCGCAGGATCGCGCCCGAGCCGGGTCCTGGCGCGCCGGTGTGGAATTCGTTGTGATTTAGCGAAATGGCCTACGAATCCGCAGCATTTTCCGTTTTGAATGTCTGTTAGGTGAACGAAGTTTCGAAACGCGGTGGTTTTTCTTGGTCTTTGCTTGAAGGTATGGAATAGTTCCTTGAACTACCAGGGGGAGGGCCTTCCCTTTTCCTGGCTTGGGAAACAGTTGTCGCACCGGAGCGAAAAGGTCTGTGCGACTCCTGCGTATTAAAGGAGAGCACATGACAAAGACGTTTACGCCCGCCGCCAAGCGCGGCGGATCGCTCAAGCGCAACCTGGGGCTCTGGGCCATCGTCGGTCTCGGACTCGGGTACATGACCCCCACCGTCGTCTTTGACACCTTCGGCCTCGTCGCCCGCGACACGAACAACGTGGTGCCACTCGCGTACCTCGTTGCCCTCATCGTGATGATGTTTACTGCGGTGAGCTACGGCAAGATGAGCGGCGCGATTCCGAGCGCAGGATCCGCATACACCTACGTGCGCGAGTCGATCCACCCGAACGCCGGCTTCATGGTCGGCTGGACCTCGCTCATCGACTACATGCTGCTGCCGATGGTGAACTGCCTGATTATTCGCAGCTACCTCGAGGCTGTCTTCCCCGGCACTCCCGGCTGGATCTGGGTGGTGCTGTACTGCATCCTCGTCACCGGAGTCATCTACTTCACGATGCGCGGTACCTCGAACCTCAACATGGTGCTGCTTGTGTTCTCGATCGTCGTCATGGTCGTATTTGTCGTGATGGTCTGGGCGCAGCTCCGTGATGGCGAGGGCGCAGGCTCGATCGCCTCGACGCAGCCCTTCTTCCATGAGGGCGTGCAGATGAGCGCAGTGCTCACCGGTGCCACAATCGTCTGCTTCTCGTTCATCGGCTTCGACGCGGTGACGATGTACGTCGAGGAGGCGAAGAGCCCGAAGATTGTTCCGCGCGCGATCCTCCTCACCGTCGTTCTCGGTGGCGCGATCTTCCTCGTAGCCGGCTACTTCACCCAGCTCCGCTTCCAGAACTGGGAGGTCTTTGCACCGGACGGCGACATGCAGTTCGTTGAGGACTCGACGCTGCCGCTCATCGGCCAGTTCGTTGGCGGCCCCGTGCTCCAGGCCGTGCTCACCGCGGCTGGCTTCGCCGCGACGCTCGCGTCGGGCCTCGCCTCGCACGCTTCGGTGTCGCGCATGCTGCTCGTGATGGGCCGCAACAACGTGCTCCCGAAGAAGTTCTTCGGACACATCAACGCGAAGACGCACACGCCCACCTTCAACATTGTGCTCACAGGCGTCGTGAGCCTGCTCGCGATGGCCTTCACGCTCGAGATCATCTCGGCCTTCATCAACTTCGGCGCGCTCATCGCGTTCACCGCCGTAAACGTGTCGGTGATTGCCTGGTTCGCGATCAAGCAGGGTCGCCGCAAGACGCCGAAGGACATCTTCAACTTCATCGTGATGCCCGGCATCGGCATGATCCTCACCGGCGTGCTCTGGGCGAACCTCAGCCTCGGCGCACTCATCGGTGGCGGCGCGTGGGCAGCGCTCGGCTTCGTCTACCTCGTGTTCCTCACCAAGGGCTTCAAGAAGAAAGTCTCGGCGTTCGACGAGATCCAGCCCGTCACCGGGTACAACAAGGTTCCCGAGGGCCTCGACGCCGACTAGGCGCGACGAACGTCTCCAGCGCGAACTACGGGCGGGGAGTGGCTTCGGCCACTTCCCGCTCTCGTGTTTCGCGGGCGGCCCGCCGCGCGACCGGGTCAAACAGCGGCAGCGTAATTCCGCACAGCGGCCCGATGAGCAGCGCGAAGGCGACGGTGCCAAGCCCGACGTTTCCGCCGAGCAGCCAGCCGAATGCGAGCACGGTGAGTTCGACGGCGGTGCGCCCGATCCAGATCGGGGTGCCGAATCGCTTGTGGATTCCGGTCATCAGCCCGTCACGCGGGCCGGGCCCTAAGTGCGCGCCAATATAGATGCCGCTCGCGACCGCGAGCAGCAGCATGCCCGTGGTGAAGAACACGATGCGCAGCCAGAGCGCTTCGGGCGCGGGGAGCAGCCAGAGCCCGAGGTCGATGCCGGGGCCGACGAGCAGGATATTGAGTACCGTGCCGAGGCCGGGTCGCTGTCGGAGGGGGATCCAGAGCAACAGCACCGCGGCCCCAATGACGTTGGTGAGCAGCCCGATGCTCAGCGGGGTGTGCTGCGCGACCCCCTGCGCGAACACCGTCCATGAATCGACGCCGACGGCTGCGCGAATCATGAACGCGTCGGCGATCCCGTAGAGCAGCAGGCCGGGGATGAGACGCGCGAGTCGAGAGAGCATCTGATCAGTCCACTCGTATTTGGCCTGGTGCTCAAGAGGCCACTCTGCATAGAGTGGCTTTATGATTGCGCAACGGCTCACGGCACGACGGCTCGTCCAGCTCCTCGGAGACTGGCGGGGCGCGGGGCACAGCTACCTCGAGCTCAGCGAGTCGATCGCGCTCCTCGTGCGCGATGGCACGGTCCCCGCAGGCACCGCCCTCCCCGCCGAACGGCCGCTCTCGGACACCCTCGGCGTGAGCCGCACGACCGTGAGCGCGAGTTATCAGCGGTTGCGCGAACGCGGCATCGCTCATTCGCGCCAGGGCTCCGGCACCGTCATCCGAGCGCCGCGGGGGATCGCTGCCGAAACCGAAGCCGGCGGAGACGGCGAGATCGACCTCACGACCGCCTGCCCAGCGCCCTGGCAGGGCCTCGCGGCGCTCAGCGCCCGGGCCTTCGCCGAGCACCCGGAGGCGTTCCAGCTGCTTGGCTACGACACCATCGGCCGGCGCGACCTGCGGCAGGCAATCGCAGATCGGTACAGCGCCCGCGGGCTGCCGACGGCACCCGAGCAGATCATGGTGACGCTCGGCGCGCAGCACGCAAACTATCTCGTCGCGCGCACTCTGCTGCGTCGCGGCGACCGCAGCCTCATCGAGTCACCGAGCTACCCGAACGCGCGAGAAGCGCTCGTCGCGACGGGTGCGCTCGTGGCGGAATTGCCCGTGGCCTCCGACGGCTATGACAGCGCGAGCATTCTTGATATTGCTCGGCGCACCTCGCCCCACCTTGCGTACCTCATTCCAGACCATCACAATCCCACGGGGCAGAGCATGCCCGAGGAGCTCCGCGCCGAGCTCATCACCACGCTCACGGCCCAGGGCGCATACGTGCTCGCCGACGAGACGACGGCGGAGCTCACGCTCGGGCGGGCGGGGCTCGTCCGGCCGTTCGCGGCGGCAGCCGAGCACGCGCATCAGCAGGACGCGATTATCACTGTCGGTTCGCTCGGAAAAACGGTGTGGGGTGGGCTGCGCATCGGATGGATCCGCGCGGCCCCAGAGCTCATCGCGCGCCTCGAGGTGTCACGGCGCATTGGCGATCTCGGCACGGGAACCTGGGAGCAGGTGCTCGCGCTACTCGCGCTCGAACAGTACGACGAAATTCTTGCGGCCCGCGCAATCGAGCACCAGGCGCAGTACCGTGCCCTCGCGGAGCAGGTCGCCGCGCACTTCCCGGAGTGGACGATGCCCCGGGTGCGGGGCGGGGTGAGCACGTGGGTGGATCTCGGCGGGCACCACTCGACGAGGCTCGCGCGTGCGGGCGCGCGGCACGGGGTGCGGATCGCTCCGGGGCCGCGGTTCGGGAGCCCCGGAGTCTTCGAACGCTTTATTCGTTTCCCGTTCTCGGCCCCGGCCGAGGACCTGCGCGAGAGCGTGCTGCGCCTCAGGGCGGGCTGGGACGCCGACACCGGGGCTGACCGCTCGGTGCTTGCGGCGCAAACCGTCATCTGACCGCCGGGCGTCGGAGGAGTGCGCGCGAGGGCGTTCGGGCAGGTAAAGTTAAGCCATCATGCTCGAACAGGACTTCTCCGCCCGGATCCGCTCGCTCCGCGCCACCTACGCCGATATCGCGGAGGTCACCGACCTCCCGAAGCTCGACCGCGAAATCGCGGAGCTCGAGGAGCAGGCTGCAGCGCCGGATCTCTGGGATGACCCGGAGGCGGCGCAGAAGGTCACGAGCGGGCTGTCGCACCGCCAGGCGCGCGTGCGCAAGGTACGCAGCGTTGAGACACGCATCGACGATGTCGAGGTCCTCGGCGAGCTCGCCGAGGAAGCCGGCGATGCCGATACGCAGGCCGAGGCCGACGCTGAGCTCGCCTCAATCGAGGCGTACGTGCAAGACCTCGAGGTGCAGACGCTGCTCTCGGGGGAGTACGACTCGGAGTCGGCGGTCATCACGATCCGCTCGGGCGCGGGCGGCGACGACGCCACTGACTTCGCCGAGATGCTGCTGCGCATGTACCTGCGCTGGGCAGAGGACCACGAGTACCCGACGAAGGTGCTTGACACCTCGTACGCCGAGGGGGCTGGCATCAAGTCTGCGACCTTCGAGGTCGATGCGCCCTACGCGTTCGGCACCCTCTCGGTCGAGGCGGGCACGCACCGGCTCGCCCGCATCAGCCCATTCGGTTCCGCCGATAAGCGGCAGACGAGCTTCGCAGCTGTCGAGGTGATCCCGCTGCTCGCGGCGGCGACCGAGGTCGAGATCCCCGAAAACGACATCCGCGTCGACGTCTATCGCTCGAGCGGCCCCGGCGGCCAGTCGGTGAACACCACCGACTCTGCCGTGCGCATTACGCACCTTCCCACCGGCATCGTGATTTCGATGCAGAATGAGAAGAGCCAGATCCAGAACCGTGCGGCCGCGATGCGCCTGCTGCAGACCCGCCTGCTCGTGCTTCAGAAAGAGCAGGAAGCGGCGAAGAAGAAGGAACTCGCGGGCAACATCACCGCGAGTTGGGGCGACCAGATTCGCTCCTACTTCCTCTACGGCCAGCAGCTCGTGAAGGATCTGCGCACGGGCTTCGAATCGACCCAGCCCGACGCGGTGTTCGATGGCGACCTCGACGGCTTCATTGCCGCTGGAATTCGCTGGCGCTCACTCAACAAATAGGTCACGCTAAGCCCCTCCGGTGAGACTCCTCGGTTGCCACAAAGGTTGCCGAGAATGCCCGAGACTCGCGCGCGCCTCAGCCCGTATTCACCAAAGGACGCGTAGTCTCTGTGGCGTTATGATCCTCTTTGAAAACGTCACCAAGAAGTACCGCGGCACGCAAAAGCCCGCGCTCGACGGGATCGACCTGAAAATCGATCGCGGCGAGTTCGTCTTCATTGTGGGTGCCTCCGGTTCAGGCAAGTCGAGCTGCCTGCGGCTTATCCTGCGCGAGGATCGCCCGACCTCCGGCCAGATCCACGTCGCCGGCCAAGACCTCAGCAAGATTTCCTCGCGGAAAGTGCCGTATTTCCGGCGCGGTCTCGGCAATGTCTTCCAAGACTTCCGCCTGCTCGCGAACAAGACCGTGTTCGACAACGTTGCCTTCACCCTGCAGGTGATCGGCAAGTCGCGTGGCTTCATTCAGGAAGCCGTGCCCGACACGCTCGAAATGGTCGGACTCACTGGCAAGGCCAAGCGCTTCCCGCACGAGCTCTCGGGCGGCGAGCAGCAGCGCGTCGCAATCGCGCGCGCAATCGTGAACAAGCCAGCCATTCTGCTCGCAGACGAGCCGACCGGCAACCTCGACCCAGCAACCAGCCTCGGCATCATGCAGCTGCTCAAGGCGATCAACGCCTCGGGCACCACCGTGGTCATGGCGACGCACGAGGCGACGTTCGTCGACATCATGCAGCAGCGCGTCGTCGAGCTGTCGCAGGGCGTCGTCGTGCGTGACGACGTCGAGGGCGGCTACGGGCACACAGCCTCGATCCCGATCGCAGAACTCACCGACACCGGTGCCCGCGTGCTGCGCACCTCCGAAGAAGTGGTGCGCGCCGCGCTCGCTCCCGACGTGGAGCGCATCAAGCAGCAGGACGCGGCCACAGCGGCGGCAGCAGCGGCGCTCATCGAGCCGCTCCCTTCGGCCGCTGCCGACCCGACCCCGGAGGTCATTGAAGACCCACTGGCTACCCACCTCGAGGAGGCGAGCGACCCGAACATTCCGCCACCCGAGGACGAGGCGGTGCCGGGCAAACGCATCCCCGCCTTCCTCGAACCCGAAATCGAGTCCGAGGCCGAAGCCGACATTGAGAGCACCATCCAGGTGGCGCAGTCCGGCGGATTCGCCGAACGGCTCGGTCTGAGTGACGACGACCAGGGGAATGTGGGGCCCACCCGATGAGATTCAGACTCGTATTTGGCGAGGTGTGGAGCGGCCTGCGCCGCAACCTCTCCGTTGTGATCTCCGTGGTCCTCGTGACCTTCGTCTCCCTCACCTTCGTGGGTGCCGCGATTCTCATGCAGCAACAGGTGCAGCAGATGAAGTCGTTCTGGTACGACCGCGCCCAGGTCGCGGTTTACCTCTGTACCTCCTACGACAACAGCGCCACCTGTGACGGAACCGACGCGGGCGAGGAACAGATCGCCGCGATCGAGGCGGCGTTGAACGACGAGATTCTTGCGCCCTATGTCGACGACTACTTCTTCCTTGACCACGACCAGGCCTACGAAGAGTTCACGCAGCAGTTCGAGGGCAACCCGATCCTCGATGTGACGAGCGCCGAGCAGCTCAACCAGACATTCTGGGTGAAGCTGAAGGACGCATCGAAGTCGCAGATCATCATGGAGACCTTTACCGGAATCCCCGGCGTGCAGAGCGTGAAGGACCAGCAGAGCCTGCTCGACCGGATCTTCCTGTTCCTCGGCGTCGCGAGCTACACCGCAATCGGAATCGCCGGCCTCATGCTCATCGCGGCCATGCTGCTGATTTCGACGACGATCCGCCTCTCCGCGTTCTCGCGCCGACGAGAGATCGGCATCATGCGACTCGTAGGTGCGTCGAACAGATTTATTCAGACACCCTTTATTCTCGAGGGGATCATTGCGGCGCTCATTGGGGCGGTGCTCGCGGGGGCGGCGTCCGTAGCGATTGTGAAGTTCTTTGTGCAGGGCTTCCTCGTACGAGAAGTGCCGTTCACGAGCTACATCACTGTCGAGCAGTCGCTGATTGTGCCGCCGATATTGATCGCGCTCGGCGTGATCCTCTCCGCGATTGCCGCGAAGATCGCGATCACGAGGTACCTGCGCGTCTAGCTCAGCTGTGCCGGGCACCCGTGTCGAACGGGTGCCCGCACGGCAACGGCGCGTGGATCCGGCGCGGAGTGGTTCGCCCGTCGGGGCGCCGCTCCGCTAGGCTGGATCATTGCGCGCACCCGCGCCAGACTGCGAGAGGAAGTGACCATGCCCAAGGAAACCGGTGAGAAGCTCATCGCTTCGAACAAGAAGGCGCGCCACGATTACCTCATCTTCGACACGTTCGAAGCCGGGCTGGTGCTCACGGGCAGCGAAGTGAAGTCGCTGCGTATGGGGCGCGCCTCACTCGTTGACGGATACGTCTTCATCGAGCGCGGCGAGGCCTGGCTTGACGCCGCGTACATTCCCGAATATCTCAACGGTTCGTGGACGAACCACTCGCCCCGGCGCAAGCGCAAACTGCTGCTGCACCGCAAGCAGATCGACAAGCTGCACGACAAGACTCGCGAGGGCGGCATGACGATCGTGCCGCTCCGGCTCTACTTCCTCGACGGCAGGGCGAAGGTCGAGATCGCGCTTGCCAAGGGCAAGAAAGAATACGACAAGCGGCAGACCTTGCGCGAGCACCAGGACAAGCGTGAGGCGGAGCGCGCCATGCGGCAGCGCAACCTCACGGGCGAATAGGCGCACCTATGGCGGATCGTCTGCGGCAGGTCGCCGTTGTCATCCTTGACGGTGCGAAGCCGCTCGATGTTGGAATTCCGGCGCAGGTGTTCACCACCCGGCCGAGCATGCCCTACGAGGTGCGGGTCTGCGGCGTCGTTCCCGGCCTCGTCACCGGGGGAGACGGGCTCTCGTACACTGTCGAGCACGGCCTCGAGGCGCTCGAAGACGCTGAGCTCATCTTCATCCCCGGTTACCGGTACCCTGACCGCGAAGAGCCGCCTGCGGCCCTCGTCGCGGCGCTGATTGCGGCGCACGAGCGCGGCGCTCGGATCGCGGCGATCTCGACCGGGGCGTTCGCGCTCGCGGCGACGGGACTGCTCGATGGCAGACGCGCGACGACCCACTGGCACTACTCGCGGATCTTCGCCGAGCGCTTCCCGCAGATTCAGGTGAACGAGAGCGTGCTGTTCGTGGACGAGGGATCGGTGCTCACCTCCGCGGGCGCGGCTTCCGGTATTGACCTCTGCCTGCATATTCTCCGTGGCGACCTCGGTATGGCGACCGCAAACCATGCGGCCAGGCGGCTCGTCGCTGCACCCTACCGGAGCGGCGGGCAGGCCCAGTTTGTGCGCCGCAGCGTGCCGCCGACGATTGGGGAACGGTTCTCGACGACCCGCGAGTGGGCGCTCACCCACCTCGATGAGCAGCTCACGATCGAGACGCTCTCGCGGCACGCAAACGTCTCGCCGCGGACCTTCTCGCGCAGGTTCCGCGAGGAGACCGGATATACCCCGATGCAGTGGGTGATGCGGGCGCGCATCGATCTCGCGCGAGAGCTGCTTGAGAACACCGATTTCGGGATCGACGAGATCGCGCTGACCGTCGGGCTGGGCTCGGGGGCGAACCTGCGGCAGTTCTTCCGGCGTGTCCTGGGCACGACTCCGAGCGAGTATCGGCGCACCTTTACGCAGGGCGAATAGCTGGCTCTTCCCAACTGAAGGTGTAGACCTCGGCGGTGAGGATCGCTCAACAGCCATGACCTCAGCGAGGTCATGGTGTTTTTGCGGTAAATTGCTCATGACTTCGCTGAGGTCGTGGCTTGTGAGCAACTCGAGCCGGGTAGCGAATGGGGGATGCCGCACTCGTTACGACTCATCGCCTATGCCGCCGCACCTTCAAATACGCAGGGCGAATAGCCGCTCGGGCGTGGTGGCCTAATCCTTTCGCGAGTAGGCATTAATGCCACTTGAGGGCGTGTGTCTTCGCCATGAGAATGGATGGAGTACCCCTAGAAGTCCGAGAAAGATGGATAAATGACCTCTCGTATCGCAATCAATGGTTTTGGCAGGATCGGCCGCGGCGTACTCCGCGCGATCCTCGAACAGGGAAGCGATCTCGAACTCGTCGCAGTGAACGATCTGGGCGACGGTAACGCGCTCGCGCAGCTGTTCAACTTCGACTCCGTGTATGGCCGCGCGAAAGAGCGCATGAGCTTCGTAGACGGCCACCTCGTCGTCGGCGATCGCAAGATCAAGATCCTCGCCGAACGCGAGCCCGCGCAGCTGCCCTGGGGCGAGCTCGGCATCGACGTTGTCGTGGAATCAACCGGTCGCTTCACCGCGGCGAAGGATGCTGCCAAGCACCTCGAAGCCGGCGCAAAGCGCGTCCTCGTCAGCGCCCCCTCGAAGGGAGCGGACGTGACACTCGCCTTCGGCGTGAACACCGAGGCCTACGACCCCGAGAACCACCGCATCATTTCGAGCGCCTCGTGCACCACGAACGCCCTCGCCCCCGCAGCGAAGGTCCTCAACGATCTCGCCGGTATCGAACAGGGCTTCATGATGACGGCGCACGCCTACACGGGCGACCAGAGCCTCGTCGATGGCCCGCACAGTGACCCGCGCCGCGCCCGCGCCGCAGCGATCAACATTGTGCCGTCATCCACCGGTGCCGCAAAGGCGATCGGCCTCGTGCTCCCAGAACTCGACGGCAAGCTGCAGGGCGACGCACTGCGCGTGCCCGTGCCCGTTGGTTCGATCGTCGAGCTCACTGCGATCGTGTCGCGCGAGATCACCCGCGAGGAACTGCTCGCCGCCTACCAGGCCGCAGCCGAGGGCCCGCTGAAGGGCGTGCTTGCATACTCGGAGGATCCGCTCGTGTCGAGCGACATCGTCGCCGACCCGCACTCCTCGATCTTCGACTCAGAGCTCGCTCGCGTCGACGGCAAGCTCGTGAAGATCTCAGCCTGGTACGACAACGAGTGGGGCTTCTCGAACCGCGTCGCCGAGACGCTCGTCTTCCTGACCAAGTAGCCGGCTGGCGGGCGCGAGGCTTTGCCGCTTTGCTGCGTCGCCGTTTCGTGACTTCGCCGGTTTGTGACTTCGCCGCTGGCGGACGGGCCCTCCTGGTGACCACGCTGCAAGCCGTGGTAACCTGGAGGGCCCGGCTGGTCCGGGAACCTTGAGAACTCAATAGTGTGTGATGCGAATGTCCGCGGGTCGCCTGGCGATCCGCACAGACGGGGCCGATCGGTTTCGACACGTCGATTTGAGACTGTGAGAAGCGGGCCGAGGACGCGGAGTTATCTCGTAAACGCCCTTCGCAAACCATAGGTGCCACTTCAAAGCGCACCGACTTCGCTCTCGCTGCCTAAGCACGAGACCGAGTCCGTCAGGCCGGGTGTGCCTCCGCCCCGGTTTCCTGGCGTCATTTAGGAGGCTTGCTGGTGTGTTGCGTGTCAGGGCACATCGGGACTTTTACTGGGACTGGGCCTGTCATCCTAGATGTTCGTAGCAAAGAATGGGGCCGAGTAGAACGTTTTAACGAACTACGCTCGTAGAAGGCATGGAATCGTCGAAGTGGACCGGGGTTCAATTCCCCGCGGCTCCACGGACATCAGCATCACTCACTGAGTTTTCACCAGAAGGCCGCCCGTTTGGGCGGCCTTCTTGCGTTGCGGGGCGGCCCTGCCCTGCCCTGCCCTGGCCGATCGCGAGCGCTGAGGAGGTATGTCCTCAGCGAGGTCATGGACTTTTTGCGGTCGAGAGATCCTGACTTCGCTGAGGACATGTCTTCTGAGCGCAATTCTGGGTGGGGGATCGTCGCCCTGCTCGGGGCCGGGCCGCCGAAGTTCACCCCAGCGCGGGGCTCGCGTGCTGGCCTCTAGCGAGAACTTTAGCAACCTGGGTTGACAGGGGCACTGAGTGCAACGTAGGTTGACAGTATGAACCTTGCAACACTCTCCGAACGGGCGACCGACGTAAGCGACCCGCGTGCGGGCCTGCGCGCCGTCGTTTCGCTTCGTGCGCTCGCCGACTCGCTCGAACTCCGACAGGTTGAGGCGGCGCTCGCTGCCGGAATGAACTGGCAGGCAATCGCCGACGCGCTCGGCGTGAGTCGACAGGCCGTGCACAAGAAGTACGCCAAGCGCGTCGATCAGCGTCTCCTGAACGCGAGGAGCCGCGCATGAGTAAATTCACCGCATCGGCGGCAACGATGTACTCGCTCTCGCTCGCCGGAATGGAAGAGGCCTCAAGAACAGGGCTGCGTGACGCCGACCTCGAACACCTGCTGCTCGCGCTCACGATGACTGAGCAAGACGCCGGGAAGGTGCTGCGCGGGGCGGGCGTCACGCTTGAGGTGACACGGGAGGCGGTTGCCGAGCAGCACGCTGAGCAACTGCGTGCGCTCGGAGTGGATCACGAGCCCCCGCAGCCCGGGCCCATCGTGTTTCACGAGACCGGTGGGTACGAGTGGACGGATCGCGCGCAAGACGTATGGAAGCGGGCGAGCAAGAACGGCCTCTCGGGCGATGCCTCGGCGGTGCTTCGTGCGCTTCTCGAAGAGCCGAGCGGCCTCATCGAAGCGGTGCTCGAGCGTCTCGGCGTGACCTCGGGTGAGCTGCTTGCGCGGCTCGCTGCCGCGGAGCGAATCCCCTCCTTCGGGGAAGCTCCGAGGCCCGCGAGGGGGCCCTACAGCCGCTCGCTCAGCTCGTTTGTGCCCGCCCCGATCGAGTCGGTGTGGGCGCTGCTCGCCGATCCAGCGCGAATGCCCGAGTGGGACGAACTCATCGGCGTTGTGCACCTACCCGATGAGCTGGGGGAGAGGGCCCTCCAGTCTGGTGATGCGTGGGGAGCCGAGGTGGTGACCCACTTCCCTAACGGAAAGCCGAACAAGCAGCCCTCCGCTCGGCGACGGCTCCGCATCGAACTCCTGGCGTTCGACGAGCCTGGGCTGATCTCCTGGCAGCTCACCTTCCCGGCGGAACCCACCTTGAACGCGCGGCGGATCACCATATCGCTCGAGCCGGCTGCAGGCGGCACGCAACTTCGCGTGACCTTCGAATGGGTGCCAGCTGCGCAGCGTAGGCGAGTCACGCCGGTGCGGAGGGTGCAGCGTTTCTTGCTGAAGCCAGCAACGAGTTTCGCCGTATGGCTGCAGGCAACGCGGGTCGGTTCGGGGATCAGTCGGGCACTGCGCTCGGGGGCTGAGGCCTGAGTGCGTGGGGTCGACTCACGCCGGGTGGTGGCGAGGGGCGGAGGAGGCGCGGCGGGGCCGAAGCTCGTATCGTCGTCGCTTGTTCAGCGAATCTGCCGGCACTAGGATTCAGGGAAAGCGCCTAGGAATACCCTGGGCTTTTCCTGTGCTGCTGAGATCAATCTCGGCGCGCTCGCCGCCAACGGTGGGCCGACGAAAACGATGCTGCCGGGTGACGGGTCGAAGCTCATCGACGCGATCGACACGGTCACCGTGTACGAAGCGCTGGATCAGCGCGGCGTGAGCCGCCCGCAGGGGCCGAGGGCTGACATCGGCGCGGTCGAGGTGGAAGCGCCCGTTGAGAATGACGTCGTGACGCTCGACAAGAACATTACGGTGACCGAGGCCGAAGATGCGATCATCACCGCTCTGCGTACCGGCCAGGCGGTGGGCGCGGCCTCAGTGACGCTCACCGCGGTCGACGGGACCGCGGTGTTCGAGACCGACTACTCGCTGCAGAGCGGCACAGTCGAGTTTCCGGCCGCCGCGGATGCCGCAGCCCAGCAGACAACACTCGCGTTCCCGACCGTTGCTCGTGCTGGCAAGCAGGGGGACCGCATCTTTACGGTGACGCTCTCGGTGCCGTCGGAGGGCGCAGAGCTCGGCGAACCACAAACGGTAACGGTCACGATCGTTGACAAGGGCGAGCAGGCGCCGGGACCCGATCCGGATCCAGATCCAGATCCCACGCCGACGGCACCCGCTGGCGACAACGACCTGTCGGTGACCGGCGGCGAACTGAACGGTTGGCTGATCGGCGGTACGCTGCTGACGGTGCTGCTCGGCGCGGCCCTCCTCACCAGGCAGTGGATCGCCGCCCGTCGCTAGGCGTCGCGACGGCAAGTCGCTGGCCCCCGCACTGTGTTCCCTGACGATGAGGGTGCCGTGCGGGGGTACACGCATCGTCGGTCGCGGGGGCGCGAAGGCAAAGCTTGCGCAATTGCGCAATGGTATCTATAATTGAGAGAGTAGCGCTTCGTTCGGCGAGGCTCCTGCGTGAACACAGTCCGCTCATCCCACGACGTCGAGAGACGCCCAGGCTGAGGACAGGCCCTCCCGGCTTAAGGGTCGGCCCCAAGCGGATTCCGGCAAGCGGATACGTCACACAGTGCCAAAGCTCTGACGTGGAGGTGTGGCGAGAACCTCATGGTTCCGGCCTGCTCGTCCTGGCGGGCGCTGCCGAACCGAGGAGGTGACGCCGTGGACGAAGACAGTCGATCATTCACCCCGCGCGGCCTCCGTGCGCGAGCAGCAGCCGGTCAGAGCTGAAGCTCACGCCTGAGCTAAGAGCTAAGAGCTAAGAGCCAAGAGCGTTGCGCGGCCAACCGAGAACACCTCGAGATCCTCTCCGCTTGATGACGCCCGCGCGGTCCGCTGCGCGCTGACACGGCGCATACCCGTACCCGAAGGGCTGCTTGCCATGAACTCGGCCACCTCCACCCCCACAGAGACCACCACACCGAAGCGTAAGCCGAGCGGCCGGCTGCCAGCCGCTGACACGCAGCTGCTCGAACGGGCCACAGCGGCGACCCCCGAGGCGGCTCTCGACCTTGTCGACGCCAGCCGCTATGGGCTCACCCCGCCCGAAGCGCGGGCGCGACTCGACCGCTGGGGCCCGAACCTCGTGCGCCACCAGCGACCACCGGCCCCGATCGTGCAGTACCTGCGCACGCTCCGCAACCCGTTCATTCTCATCCTCATCGGACTCGTCGCGATCATGTTCGTCACCGACGTGCTGCTCGCCGACCCCGAAGAGGGGGCGGACTGGATCGGCGTCATCACGATCGGCACGATGGTACTCGTGAGCTCCGTCATGCGGTTCTGGCAGGAGTTCAGGTCGAGCCGCGCGGCCGATCGGCTCGCGGCGCTCGTGCGCACGACCTCCGCCATCACTCGCCAGATCGATGGGGTGCCCGTGACCGGGGAGCGCCCCAACGAGGAGATCGTGCCGGGCGACATCGTCGAGCTTGCGGCGGGGGACATGCTGCCCGCGGACGTGAGGCTCATCCGCAGCACGGACCTGCAGGTGAACCAGGCGATGCTCACGGGCGAGGCGATGCCCGTCGAGAAGCGGGTGATTCCGCTCGCGGTAACGAAGGATCCGCTCGAGGCAGAGAACCTCGGCTTCATGGGAACCTCGGTGGTTTCAGGATCCGGGACCGCGCTCGTGTTACAGACCGGCGACCGCACCGCCTTCGGGAATCTCGCGGCGTCGATCCAGGGTGCCCGGCCTCTCACCGCGTTCGACACGGGGATTCAAAAGGTCACCTGGACACTCATCAGGTTCATGGCGGTCGTCGTGCCCGCGGTGTTCATCATCAACGGCATCACCAAGGACTGGGGGAGCGCCTTCATGTTTGCGGTGGTGACCGCGGTCGGTCTCACCCCGGAGATGCTGCCCCTCATCGTCACCGCGAACCTCGCGAAGGGCGCGCAGATGATGTCGCGCTCCTGCGTCATCGTGAAGCGGCTGGCTGCGATCCAGGATCTCGGCGGCATGGACGTACTCGCGACCGACAAGACAGGGACGCTCACCGAGGACCGGATCGTACTCGAACGCCACCTCGATACCGCGGGGCACTCGAGCGACCGCACGCTCGGCTGGGCGACCGTGAACGCGCACTTCCAGACCGGCCTGCGCAACCTGCTTGACGAGGCTGTGCTCACCTCCGCCGGCGACGACCTCGACCGCGCGGTGAGCCGCTTCGAGCTCATCGACGAAATGCCATTCGACTTCGCCAGGCGGCGGATGTCCGTGGTCGTTGCTGAAGACGAGCACCTGCATGTCATCGTCACAAAGGGGGCGGCAGAGGAAATCCTCCGGATCTCCGAATGGGAGATGGTCGGCCTCGAGCAGCGCCGCCTCACCGCGGCGCGGCGCGCCGAGATCGAGGCGGTCGTCGCCGAGCACAACGCGCTCGGCATGCGCGCGCTCGGGCTCGCGATCCGTGACGTTCCAGTTGCCGGTCCCCGCAGCAGGGATATCGAGTACGCGGTCGAAGACGAGGTGCAGATGACGATGGTGGGGATCCTCACCTTCCTCGACCCACCGAAGGCCTCAGCGAAGCCCGCGCTTCGCTCACTCGCGTCGCACGGCATCGACGTGAAGGTCATCACGGGGGACAACCCGCTCGTCACCGCGACTGTGTGCCGCGAAGTCGGGATCGACGCCACGAACATCGTGCTCGGAGAGGACACCGACGCGCTGTCGCTGAAGGAACTTGCCGAACTGGCCGAGCGCACCCAGGTGTTCGCGAAGGCCAACCCAGCGCAGAAGGCCAGGATCATCGAGGCGATGCGCGAGGGCGGTCGCACGGTGGGGTACCTCGGCGACGGCATCAACGACGCGCCAGCGCTGCGCACCGCCGACGTCGGCATCTCCGTAGACACGGCGGTCGACATCGCGAAGGAATCCGCAGACATCATCCTGCTCGACAAAGACCTCACGGTGCTCGAGAACGGAGTGATGGAGGGACGCCGCACGTTCGTGAACACGATGAAATACATCAAGATGACCGCGTCGTCGAACTTCGGCAACGTATTCTCGGTGCTCGTCGCAAGCGCGCTGCTGCCGTTCCTGCCGATGATCCCGATCGTCGTGCTGATCCAGAACCTCTCCTACGATCTTTCGATGCTCACGCTCCCGTGGGACAGGGTCGACAACGAGCAGATTCGGTCGCCGCGAAAGTGGGAGTCGAAGACCCTCGCGCAGTTCATGCTGCGCATCGGACCGCTCTCGTCGATCTTTGACATCACCACGTTTGCGCTCATGTGGTTCGTGTTTGCGGCGAACTCGACAGATCAGGCCGCGCTGTTTCAATCGGGCTGGTTCGTCGAGTCGATCATCTCCCAGACGCTCATCGTGCACCTGTTGCGCACGCGCAAGATCCCCTTCATCCAGTCGCGGGCAAGCGCGCCGCTCATCATCGCGACCTCGCTCGTGTGCCTGTTTGGGCTCATCCTCCCGTTTACCGGCTTCGGTGCCGCTGTCGGGCTTGTGGCGCTGCCCTGGAGCTACTTCCCGTGGCTCATCGGCACCCTTGCGACCTACTGCGTGGTCGTGCAACTTGCGAAGCGCGCCTACGTGCGGCGCGTCGGGAGCTGGATCTAGTTCTACGGCTTCCGCCCAGCGGCGGGTGCGAGGTCTCACTCGCGCCCGCCGCTTGCGTACGCCGAAATCTTATTGTGTGTGAAAGGTAATTGACCATGGATTTTCTCGATCTTGCTCTCCGCATTTTTGCGGGTCTCGCGCTCGGGGCCGCGATCGGCTTCGAGCGGCAACTGCGCTCCCGCACCGCCGGGGTGCGCACGAACGCGCTCGTGAGCCTCGGCGCGGCGCTGTTTGTCATTATGGGGGCGTTTAGCTTTACCGAGTCAGGGGCCGACCCCACGCGCGTAGCCGCCCAGATCGTCTCCGGCATCGGCTTCCTCGGCGCAGGCGTCATCATGAAGCAGGGTGCCTCGATCTCCGGCCTCAACACGGCGGCGACGCTGTGGGCATCGGCCGCGGTCGGCGCGCTCGCGGGCGGCGGCATGCTGCTTGTCGCGGTCGGGGGCACGGTAGCGGTGGTGCTCTCGAATATCCTGCTGCGGCCGCTCGGGCGGCTGCTTGACAGGGCAGGCGGGGCGGCATCGCGCGAGCCCGTCGCGACCGAGTATGAGTTCGTCGTCCGCTCGTCTGCGGCGGCAGAGGTTGCCGTTCGCGCCCAGGTGGTGACGGCGCTGCAGAACCCGGAGTTCACCGTGCACTCGCTCGAGGCAAACGACGTCTCGGAGGGGATCGTCGAGTTCACCGCCACCGTCGTGTCGCTCGAGCGGAACGATGCAGCGCTCGAAGCGGCGATCGCCGACGTGATCCCTGTACCCGAGGTGACCAGTGTGCGCTGGACGGCGCAGGAGCTCCGCGGCGAGGACTAGCGGGCACCCACTGAATCCTCCCCGCCCCTATTAATCCAGACCGACTCCTGCGAAGGCCGAAAACGGGTCGGAATGGATTAAACGGGGGCTTGCGGGTGCGTGGGCAGCGGGAATCTGGGTGCAGGCTGAGCCCGGCCCGGCCCGGCCCGGCCCAGCTCAGCCCAGCCCAGCCCAGCGCTGTGCGGATGCGTGCAAGCCCCGGCGCAGCTGTTTAGCGGGCGCGGCGGGCGCTCAAGAAGCGCATGAGCGCGGCGATGAGCCGCCAGCCCACGAGCATCGCACAGAGCGTGAGCGTCGCGACGATCACGAAGGGGAGAGCGGTGCCCTGGCCGACAAGCGCGCGGAAGAGGAGGCCGAGGCCGGCGGATCCGATCCAGAGCGGGATGCCAGTTCGCAAGACCGCGAGGGGTCGCCGCCACGCGAGCGTCACCAGCCACGCAATCGCGAGGCCCGCAAGGAACGGCCAGGCAGTCTCAAAGAGTCCGGCAAGCGTCGCCTCGCGGTCGTGGCTGCCGCGGCCGAGCGCCGCAAAGGTGATGACGAAGGCGGCGTCAAGCAGCAGCGCGCCGATGGCGATCCCGGCGGAGGTGTGCTGCGCGGGGGCTTGCTGCTCAGGGGATCGTGAACTCACAGTGTGGTCGACTCTATTCATGTCTCGAGGGGGAGCTAGCTGCGGGGAGCGGCGACGGCCGCGACTACTGCGTCGTGCAGCGCGCCGTTCGTTGCGAGCGCGCTGCCGTTCCACGCGCTTTCGTTGCCGTCGATATCGGTGAAGCGTCCGCCGGCCTCGGTGACGATCGGCACGAGTGCCGCGAGGTCATAGGCCTTCACATCGAACTCGGCGACGATATCGACGAGCCCCTCGGCGAGCAGCATGTATGACCACATGTCGCCGTAGGCTCGGTCGCGCCAGACCTGCTCTTCGAGCGCGAGCAGCGAGTCGAGGTAGCCCGCACCCCGCCACTGGTTGATCGACTGGAAGCTCAAGGAGGCGTGCTCGAGCTCGCTCACACCCGATACCTCGAGTTTGCGCGGGGCTTCCCCCGCGTCTTGTCCCCATGCGCCGCCGCCGAGTTCAGCCCACCAGCGCGCGCCGAACGCGGGGGCCGACACGACGCCGACGGTCTGCACGCCGTCGATTTCGAGGGCGATCAGCGTTGCCCAGTTCGGAACGCCGCGGAGAAAGTTCGATGTGCCGTCGATCGGGTCGAGGATCCAGCGGCGCGATCCTCGGTCTGCGCGCCCAGATTCCTCGCCAAAGAAGCTGTCTTCGGGGCGCTGCTCTTCGATGCGCTGCCGAAGCGCGTTTTCGACGGCCTGGTCGGCGTCGGTGACGAAGGTTCGGTCGGGCTTCGTGTCGATCCGCAAGTCCGCGGAGCGGAAGCGGGGGAACGAAATGGAATCTGCGAGATCTGCGAGCTCAAGCGCGAACGCGAGATCAGCGGAGGGGATCGCGGGGGCTGCGGGCTGCTCAGACATTGTTGCTCCGTGAGAGTTCGACGAACAGGGCTGGTGGCGCGGGCCCGCGCGAAGCGCCGGCTGCCGAATACCAAAATCAGGTTAGCAGAGGGGGAGTTGGCGGCTGTGGGCGCGGCCTCGAAGCACCGCGGTGGCTGCGCGGTGAGATCGCAAGGCAGTGGCCGCCGCGACCCGGACGCGCTCACGCGAGAAAGCAAAAAGGCCCGAGATCGTGATGATCTCGGGCCAATCTGTGCGCCCTCACGGGCTCGAACCGTGGACCCGCTGATTAAGAGTCAGCTGCTCTACCAACTGAGCTAAAGGCGCATGTTGCGCTCGGCAACGGAACTACATTACCACGGGCAAAATCACGCACCAAATCAGGGCAGGATTATTCGGTATCGCGGGCGTGTTGCGCCGTCTCGAGGCCCTTGCGCCGGCGGCGGGCGCCCGGCATCAGGATGGCCGCGGCGACGACCACGGCGAGCAGCGACGCGACCATGACGGAGAGCCGGGCGGTGTCGACATCGCTCGGGTCGGTGAAGCTCAGCTCGGACACGAGCATCGCGACCGTGAAGCCGACGCCCGCGAGTGCACCCACGCCAATGATCTCGCTCCAGCGCACATTTGCGCCGAGCGTTGCGCGGGTGAAGCGCGTGAGGAGCCAGGTGGTGAGCGTGATGCCGAGCGGCTTGCCGATGACGAGGCCGAGCAGGATGCCGATCGCGACGGTGTCGAACGGGAAGCGTGATGCGCCGCCGAGGGGCACGCCCGCTGCGAAGAGCGCGAACACTGGGACCGCGATGTAGGCCGAGAGTGGCTGGAAGCGCGAGTTCAGGGTCTCGGCGACCTCGCCACCATTCTTGCCGCGGACAGGCACGAGGAAGGCGAGCACGACGCCGGCGATGGTCGCGTGGATCCCCGAGTTGTAGAACAGCGCCCACGTGATGATGCCGAGGGGGAGGAGGATCAGCCACGCGCCCCACTTCGACTGCGCGAACCACTCGCCGCGCCAGCGCACGAGCGCCGCGAATACGAGCGCGGGCAGTACCGCGATGAGCAGCGGCATGAGGTTCACCCCGTCGGTGTAGAACACCGCGATGATGGCGATCGCGATGAAGTCGTCGACGACGGCGAGGGTGAGGAGGAACATGCGCAGGGCAGGGTTGATGCCGGGCGCGATGAGCCCGAGGACGGCGACTGCGAACGCGATATCGGTCGCGGTCGGGATCGCCCAGCCGTGCATCGTGGTCGTGCCCGCGTTCACCGCGAGGTAGATGCCCGCGGGGAAGAGGACTCCGCCGACAGCGGCGGCCACGGGCACGATTGCGGTGCGGGGGGATCTGAGGTCGCCCTCCACGAACTCTCGCTTGAGTTCGAGGCCGACCATGAAGAAGAAGATCGCGAGTAGGCCGTCGGAGGCCCAGTGGCCCACGCTCATGTGCAGGCCGAGCGCCTCGGGTCCGAACTCGAAGTTGCGCAGCTCAAGGAACCAGTCCGCGATGGGGGAGTTCGCCGCGACGAAGCCGATGAGGGCGGCGACCATGATGATGAGGCCGCCGAAGAACTCACGGCGCAGCAGCCGGTTGACCCGGGCGATTTCGCGCTTGCTGTAGTAGGAGAACAGGCGCCGCCGCTGCGGCCGCTGGCTCTTCGCGTCTGGCGCGTGCGGGATCGGTGAAGTGTGGGTGGGGCCCGTCATTGGAAGCTCCTCGGTGAGGGGTGGTCAAAGGAAGTCGTCGACCAGACTTCCCGACACACCTAACTGAAGCAAGCTATCGCACCCGGCATTCCCGGGCAAGAGCTTCTTCAGCGTTTAGAGCTCTTCGAACGCCTCGTCGCGATCCTGCATTGCGACGCTCGAAATCGCGAGGATGAGGCCGGCGATCCAGACGCCCCACACGATGAAGCGACGCCAGTCGCGCGGCATCGTGCTCGTGCGACGTGCTGTGGAGACCACGCCTGCCGCAGCACCCAGCACGCCGATGTTCGTGAGGTACTTTCCGACCTCAAATCGTTGTCGAGCCATGGGGCACCTCCGAGCCAATCGCACCGAAACGGGCGAGCGCCGTGTTGGCGCTCGACCTCCAGCCTAACCGGTACCTCCTCCCGGGTGGGCGCTACGAGCCGGTCTAGGCTACGCTGGGGGTACTGCGCGTGGAAGCGCTCACACTCTTGAACCACGGAGGAAGTTAGAGACATGGCAAAGCAGGGCGAAGAACTGTTCGAGGAGAGCTCGCAGGGCTCGGTGAGCGTTGTGACTGCGGTCGTGTTCATCTTCTCCTTCGTGCTCGCAATGGGCGGCATCGTGCTGGCAACCTACGGGTTCAACCCGGCGCTCGGACTGAGCAAGGAGCTGGCGATCTTCGCTGGTGGCCTCGTGCTGTCCACTATCGGGTTCGTTCTGCCGTTCGCGGTGCTCCCCAAGCTCGGGAAGTAGTCGCACACAGGAATGCCTCCAACGGGCGCTCGGGTCTCTGACTCGGGCGCCCGTTGCGTTGTATGGCCCGAACCGTGCTGTGTGTCCCGGCAACGGCACACGCCAGGGCGTAAGATGAGGGCATGGCAGAGATGGCAGATATCGATATGAAGCCGCGGAGTCGCGACGTCACCGACGGCATTGAAAAAGCTGCGGCGCGCGGGATGCTCCGCGCCGTCGGCATGGGCGACGAAGATTGGGATAAGCCCCAGATCGGTATCGCGAGTTCGTGGAACGAGATTACCCCGTGCAACCTCAGCCTTGACCGGCTGGCGCAGGGCGCGAAAGAGGGCGTGCACTCGGGCGGCGGGTACCCGCTGCAGTTCGGCACCGTCTCGGTGTCTGACGGCATCTCGATGGGGCACGAGGGCATGCACTTCTCGCTCGTCTCACGAGAGGTCATCGCCGACTCGGTCGAAACCGTGATGATGGCTGAGCGCCTCGACGGTTCGGTGCTGCTCGCGGGCTGCGACAAGTCGCTCCCCGGCATGCTCATGGCTGCTGCGCGCCTCGATCTCGCCTCGGTGTTTCTCTACGCGGGATCGGTTGCGCCCGGCTGGGTGAAGCTCACCGACGGCACGGAGAAGGAAGTCACGATCATCGACGCCTTCGAGGCTGTCGGAGCCTGCAAGGCCGGCACGATGAGCGAAGAGGACCTCAAGCGCATCGAGTGCGCGATCGTGCCCGGCGAGGGCGCCTGCGGTGGCATGTACACCGCAAACACGATGGCGTCGATCGCGGAAGCGCTCGGCATGAGCCTGCCCGGCTCTGCCGCGCCGCCCTCGTCCGACCGCCGTCGTGACTACTTCGCGCACCGCTCAGGCGAGGCCGTCGTCAACATGATCGCGAAGGGCATCACTGCGCGCGACATCCTCACGAAGAAAGCGTTCGAGAACGCGATCACGCTGCTCATGGCCTACGGCGGCTCGACGAACGCCGTGCTGCACCTGCTCGCGATCGCTCGCGAGGCCGAGGTCGATCTCGAGCTCGCAGACTTCAACCGCATCGGTGCGAAGGTGCCCCACCTCGCCGACATGAAGCCATTCGGCCAGTACGTCATGGCCGACATTGACCGCCAGGGCGGCGTACCCGTCGTGCTGAAGGCGCTGCTCGACGCGGGCCTGCTGCACGGCGACGCGCTGACGGTCACCGGTAAGACAATGGCTGAGAACCTCGCTGAGCTCAACCCGGATCCCATCGACGGCAAGGTGATCCACCACCTCGACGATCCGATCCACGCGACCGGCGGCATCACGATCCTCCACGGAACCCTCGCGCCCGAGGGCGCAGTCGTGAAGACGGCAGGATTCGACGCTGAGGTCTTTGAAGGCCCGGCGCGCGTGTTCCAGCGCGAGCGCGAAGCGATGGACGCGCTCACCAAGGGCAAGATCGGCAAGGGCGATATCGTCGTCATCCGCTACGAAGGACCCAAGGGTGGCCCGGGCATGCGCGAGATGCTTGCGATTACTGGCGCGATCAAGGGCGCGGGACTCGGGAAAGATGTACTACTATTGACAGACGGCAGATTCTCAGGCGGCACAACCGGCCTGTGTATCGGCCACATTGCGCCTGAGGCCTCGGATGGAGGCCCAGTAGCGCTCGTGCACGACGGTGACCTGATACGGGTTGATATCGCGGCACAGACGCTCGATCTGCTGGTAGATCCCGCTGAGCTTGAGGCCCGACGTGCGAACTGGGCCCCGCTTCCCCCACGGTACACGCGCGGTGTGCTGGCGAAGTATGCGAAGCTCGTGCATTCGGCATCTGAGGGTGCCATTACCGGCTAATGCTTCCGTCTCGCGCAAGCTTCGATCCGCCCGTGATCCGTGATTCATCCTTAACCGTAAGAAAGCGAAAAATGACCTTGGAGTCGAACGCTATTCCACGTCAATCAGGCGAGCCGCCAGCGCGCGGCGAGCGCATGACCGGCGCAATGGCTGTGGTCCGCAGCCTTGACGCGCTCGGGGTCACCGATGTTTTCGGTCTCCCCGGCGGCGCGGTGCTGCCGCTCTATGACACGCTCATGGGCGATCAGGATCTGCGCCACGTGCTCGTCCGCCACGAACAGGGCGCGGGCCACGCGGCAGAGGGCTACGCCGCGGCGACCGGCAAGGTCGGTGTCGCGATTGCGACGTCGGGCCCTGGTGCCACGAACCTCGTCACCGCGATTGCCGACGCCTACATGGATTCGGTGCCGCTGCTCGCGATCACCGGCCAGGTGTTCTCGCACCTCATGGGAACCGACGCGTTCCAAGAGGCCGACATCATGGGCATCACGATGCCGATCACCAAGCACTCCTTCCTCGTGAAGACCGCCGCTGAGGTGCCCGGAGCGATTGCCGCTGCGTACCACCTCGCGTCGACCGGTCGCCCGGGCCCCGTGCTCGTGGACATCACGAAGGATGCGCAGGAGGGCGAGCTCGATTTCGTGTGGGATCCACGTGTGGATCTCCCAGGCTACCGCCCGATCACGAAGGCGAACAGCAAGCAGATCCAGGCCGCGGCCGAGCTCATTGCCGGGGCCGAGCGCCCCGTGTTCTACGTCGGCGGAGGCGTCGGCCGCGCGAAGGCGTCGGAGGAGCTGCTGCAGCTCGCGGAGCTTGTCGGTGCCCCCGTGGTGACGACGCTCATGGCTCGCGGCGTATTCCCGGATTCGCACCCGCAGCACCTCGGCATGCCGGGCATGCACGGCACCGTTCCCGCGGTGCTCGCGTTGCAGGAGGCCGATCTGCTCATCACCCTCGGGGCGCGCTTCGACGACCGGGTGACCGGACGCGCAGCGCTCTTCGCGCCTGAAGCAAAGGTGATCCACGCCGACATCGATCCCGCTGAGATCGGCAAGATCCGCGCGGCCGATGTGCCGATCGTGGGAGACGCCGCCGAGGTCATTTCCGACCTCATCGCCGCGGTCTCCACCGCGAAGCTCGGCCGTGACTTCGCTGACACGAGCGCATGGTGGAGCCACCTGCGCGATCTGCAGAAGAAGTTCCCGCTCGGCTACTCCGAGACGACCGACGGGCTGCTGTCGCCGCAGCATGTGATCCAGCGCATCGGCGAGCTCACCGGCCCCGAGGGCATCTACGCCGCGGGCGTCGGCCAGCACCAGATGTGGGCCGCGCAGTTCATCAAGTACGAGCGCCCGAACTCGTGGCTGAACTCGGGCGGTGCCGGAACGATGGGCTACGCCGTTCCCGCCGCGATGGGCGCAAAGGTCGCAGAGCCCGAACGCGCCGTGTGGGCGATCGACGGCGACGGCTGCTTCCAGATGACCAACCAGGAGCTCGCGACCTGTGTCGTGAACAACATTCCGATCAAGGTTGCCATCATCAACAACTCATCGCTCGGCATGGTGCGCCAGTGGCAGACCCTCATTTACGACGGCCGCTACTCGAACACCGAGCTCAACACGGGCCACGGCTCACCGCGCATCCCCGACTTCGTGAAGCTCGGCGACGCCTACGGCTGCCTCTCGATCCGTGTTGAAACCGAAGATGAGGTCGACGCCGCCATCAAGCTCGCGCTCGAGACGAATGATCGCCCCGTGGTGATCGACTTCGTTGTGAGCGCCGACGCGATGGTCTGGCCGATGGTTCGCCAGGGCACCTCGAACAGCGACATTCAGTATGTCCTTGAGCAAGCCCCCGAGTGGGAGGAAGAGTAACCATGGCTCGTCACGTTCTCAGCCTCCTCGTCGAGGACAAGCCGGGTCTGCTGACCCGCGTCGCGGGGCTCTTCGCCCGCCGCGGCTTCAACATCGAGTCGCTCGCCGTCGGGCCGACGGAGATGGATGGTCTGTCACGGATCACCGTCGTCGTCGATGAAGACGAGGTGCTCCTCGAGCAGGTGACCAAGCAGCTGAACAAGCTCGTGAACGTCATCAAGATTGTGGAGCTCGACTCGAGCAACTCGGTGCAGCGCGAACACGTGCTCATCAAGGTGCGCGCCGATAACCAGACCCGTTCGCACGTACTTGAGGCCGTGAGCCTCTTCCGTGCGCGCGTCGTCGACGTCGTGCCCGAGGCCCTCACCATCGAGGTCACGGGAGATTCCGGCAAGATCGAGGCATTCCTGCGGGTCCTCGAGCCATACGGGATCAAGGAAATCGCGCAGTCCGGGCTCATTGCGATGGGCCGCGGGTCGAAGTCGATTTCCGAACGAGTATTTAAGGTCTAACCCCGCTTTCAGGCATGGTGCCTGAGCATGCAGCGGGTTCAACAGGTTTACGAACCACACAACAAAGGAGAACGCCCAGTGGCTGAAATGTACTACGACAGCGATGCGGATCTGTCGATCATTCAGGGCAAGAAGGTTGCCGTCGTCGGTTATGGATCGCAGGGTCACGCGCACGCGATGAACCTTCGCGACTCGGGCGTCGAGGTCGTCATTGCGCTGAAGGAAGGATCCAAGTCGATCCAGAAGGCCGAAGAGGCCGGCTTCGCCGTGAAGAACGTTGCTGACGCAGCTGAGTGGGCTGACGTCATCATGCTCCTCGCACCGGACCAGCACCAGCGCGGCATCTACAACGACCATGTTGCACAGCACATGACCGAGGGCAAGACGCTTGCTTTCGCGCACGGCTTCAACATCCGTTACGGCTACATTGAGGCACCCGCGGGCGTCGACGTGATCCTCGTCGCTCCGAAGGCTCCCGGCCACACCGTGCGCCGCGAGTTCGAGGCAGGCCGCGGCATCCCCGACATCATCGCTGTCGAGGTTGACGCATCGGGCACCGCGTGGGAGACCGCAAAGTCGTACGCCAAGGCAATCGGTGGCACCCGCGCGGGCGTCATCAAGACGACCTTCACCGAGGAGACCGAAACCGATCTCTTCGGCGAGCAGGCAGTCCTCTGCGGTGGCATGAGCCACCTCGTGCAGGCAGGCTTCGAGACGCTCACCGAGGCTGGCTACCAGCCCGAGATCGCGTACTTCGAGGTGCTTCACGAGCTCAAGCTCATCGTCGACCTCATGTTCGAGGGCGGCATCGCCAAGCAGCGCTGGTCGATCTCTGACACCGCTGAGTACGGCGACTACGTCTCGGGCCCCCGCGTCATCGATGCGAAGGTCAAGGAGAACATGCAGGCTGTTCTCGCAGACATCCAGTCGGGTGCCTTCGCTGAGCGCTTCATCGGTGACCAGGATGCTGGCGCACCCGAGTTCAACGCACTCCGCGCGAAGGAGGAGCAGCACCCGATCGAGAAGACCGGCGTCGAGCTCCGCAAGCTCTTCGCTTGGCAGCAGACCGATTCGGACTACGTCGACGGCAGCGCTGCGCGCTAACCACGACTGACGTTACGCGAGAGGCCCCCGGGAATTCCCGGGGGCCTCTCGTCGTCGTGCCACCGGCTGCCGCCCCAGCACCCTCCCCAACTCCTGGTCAATTCGCGCCATCTGTTGGTGGCGAAACGCCGTGCGCGCTGGTGCAAACTGGCCAGGACTTGGGCGGGAGGCGTCAGGCTCTCCGAAGGCCCCTGCGCCCGCGACAGCCTTGTACTCCTCGCCTACCCGGGATACCGCCGCACGTCAATCGTGAAGCCCCCGTGTAATCCAGTCCGACCCTTTTTGGCCCCTAGTAAGACTCGGTCTGGATTAATCAGGCTCCTCACAGTTGAAGGTGTCGACCGCAGCGATGAGGTGCGCCGAAAAGACATGTCTTCGGCAAGGTCAGGGTATTTCGGCTGCCGATCATTGCTGACTTCGCTGAGGACATGTCTGCTGAGCGCGATTCAGGGCGGGCGTGCTTCGCCTGAGAGTGTGGTGAACATAGCGAGAAAAGGGTTCGCTGCCGAGCCATTCGCGGAGGAAATCACTCAGAGCTATCGGGCGTCGTGAGCTACGTGCCGGACGCGGGCACCGCCGCAGCACTCAGGCGGAGCCACCCCGCTTCAACACGAAAGTGGAACTCTCGTACCAGCGTTCGGCCTTGCGGCTGCCGCGGGTGCTCCGCGCCCTGCCGTGAAAGACAGAGGCACCCGGGTCGTGAGTCTTTCGCAGCTCCCAGGTCCATTCGTCGGGCCTGGTGGTTATGGCCTTCCAGCGAGTCGGGTAATAGCGCGTGCCTCACAACTGCTCACCGACGCCGGAAGCTGCTACACCCTCAAATGTGGAGGGCCTCCATACCACCTCCGACACCCATCGCCGACTCCCGGTCAGTTTACGCCATGATTCGGCCGGGACATGCGCTGCGCGTGGCGCAAACTGACCAGCAGTTGGGGGTTGCGGGGTTGTGGGGTTGCCGGGTTGCGGGGGTAGCCGGTTAGGCACCGCGACGCGCGTGAGCGACGGCGACGGCCAGGGCCCCGCCGAGTAGCAGCAGCGCCCCGAGCGCGCCGCCCAAGGCCAGCGGCCCCGCGGCCGATCCGGACTCGCTGAGTGAGTTCGCCGCGTGAGGGCTCATCTCTTCACCCGGGGGCAGAGCCGGGTCCGAACCCGGGTCCGAGCCAGAACCAGAATCAGAATCAGGGTCAGGGTCAGGGTCAGGGTCAGGGTCAGGGCCAGGGGCCGGATCCGGATCCGGCACAGGCGTCACCTCTGGCAGCGGCGGCAACTCCGCGGCCGCCTCGGAAGCGAGGTGGTTGCCGTCTGTCTGGTACCGAGCGATGACGCCGCCGAGGATCGTGTCGGCCGCATCATCCGCATCATCCGCATCACCCGCATCACCCGCATCACCCGCATCACCCGCACCACCCGCGCCGTTCGCCGGGAGAAACGCTGAGAACTCGCCGTCGCTGAGTGTCGCCACGACGTCGCCCGCTTCCTCCTCGAGCACGACGACCCCCGTCGGCACGCTCGCGAACTCGGCTCCGGTCTTCCCGGTGACCTGCCAACCGGTGCCGTCGGGGAGCGCCTCGACGGCAGAGACCACGGTGCGCGTCTGCGCGGGCAAGATAGTGAGCGTCGCCTCGGCCGAAAGCTGCTCGCGACCGGGAGGTGCGGTCTCGGGCGAGCGCGAGGCCAGCAACGCGGACACCTGTGTGCCCTCGGGCGCGGCGTTCAGCGCCGTGGGCAGGATCGAGAGCGTTGCGATTCCGTCCACGATTTCGGCCTCGCCGAGCGGCTTCCCCTCGGCAAAGAAGCGGACGGTTTCGGCGTACGCGTCCGCGTTCGCGTTGCGCAGCGAGGCGAGGAGCTGCCCGCTCTGGCCGTATGTGTGCTCGGAATCGGCGAGCTCCAGGACGGGGTCTTGGACGTTCGGCGTAATCGGGGCGAACAGGTAGCTGTCGCCGCGGGCGTCGAGGATCAGGGCGCGCTCGCCGCTGACCGAGATCCCACCGCCATAGATGTGCATTCCGAACCCCGTGCCCGTGTAGTTCTCGGGGATGAGTGTCTGCTGGGGGCGTACGATTTCGCTGCCGCCCGGCTCGCCGTCGGACAGTTCGGAGGTGTCGTAGACGAGCACCTGGCCGGTGGCGTCGGTGCCAAGCGTGCTTGCGTGAGCGAGCAGAGCGTCGCCAGCGGCGGTCAGGGAGTAGCCAAACGAGACGAGACCGTTCGGGGGCGAGAGCTTCGGGCCGAGCTGCGTGAGGGTGTCGTCGAAACGGTAGACGGCACCCTGCGATGCGCGGCCTTCGGACACTTCGAGATTCGTGCACGCCGATCCCTCATCATGCCTGCCCTCAAGCGGAGACCCGACGTAGAGCGTGCGGTCGACGATCGCGATGCCCATGCCAAATGCTTCTCCGCCGCCCTGCGTATCGGGGAGGCATTCGTTCGGACCATTGGGTGGCTGCGAGACGAACCGGGGGTGTTCTGGGGCGTCGATCGACCAGAGCGCGACGCCGCCGATGCGTGACGGGTAGTGAGCGGCGGATCTCACCTGCACCGCGCCCGCGGCGACCAGGTCGCCCTCCACGGCGACGGCCTGGCCGAGGATGCCCTCTGCGATGGCCTCGCCGGGAGCGGGGAGGAAGGCCTGCCAGTCGCCGCTCGCAAGGTCGAGCCGCCACACCATGCCGACGTTTGCCTTGCCGTCGACGCGGGCGTTTGCGACACCGAGCACGAGCGACTCTCCTGAGACCGTCATGTTCTCGGCGAATGATGCCTGGTACGGTCGCGTGCCCGCGGCGTAGTTGACGCGCTCCGGGGGAGTGGGGGCGTCGTAGATAGCGGGATCCCCAGACCAGTCGCCCGTGCCACGCGGGAACGCGTACACCCGTTCCTCGTACCCGGAGGCTACGTAGACGGTCTGTTCGTCGGGGGACACTGCGACGGCGATGCCAAAGCTGCGCTGCGCGTTCGTCGATTCCGGCGGCGTGAGGGTGAAACTCTCCCAGCTGTCGTCGCCTGCGCCCGTCGCGACAGCGACGGTTACTGCGGGTCGGGCTGCGCCGCGTTCGCTCGCGAAAGCGACGGTGTCGCCGACCAGATCGGAGGACGTGCCGACTGGCCCGCCGCCCGTCGTCTGCGGCTGAAACACATGCTTTTCGGTGTACAGCGGAATCTGCGACTCAGCAGCGGCGGCTGGTACGGCGATGCCGCCCAGAAGCAACGCCCCGAGCGCGAGACTGCCGAGGGTTCTCCGCAGCCGCTGAGCGGGCCCGTGGCTGTCCTGGCGTGCGGGAGCCTGCCGCGGGAGGGCCAGCCGCGGGCGACGCCACTGCCGACGACCCTGCTGTGTATGAGCGCGAACGAACAGGCGTGGGGTTCCGCGAACAGGCAATTCCTACTACTCCTCAACAGCTTTTCAAGCATCTCAAACCGTGACAACGCCCGAGAGCTTACGCGTGAGGGGAAGGCAGTGGCTTCGAGTGGTTCCACTCAAATTTGGGGTTTGAGCACTCAAGTCACCGAGATTGTTTCGGAGAGGGGAGCCGGGAGTCGTTACGGGTGACGTGCGGCGCTCGCACGCTTCGTGCGGGCGGTGGCTTCGGCCGTCCACGGATCCTCTGGCCAGGGGTGCTTAGGGTAGCGGCCGCGCATCTCACGCCGCACGTCTTGATAGGGCCCGTTCCAGAACGATGCCAGGTCGTCGGTGACGGCGAGAGGTTTGCGGGCTGGCGAGAGCAGGTGGAAGAGCACGGGCACCCGGCCATCGACCAGCCGCGGCGTCTCGGCCACACCGAACAGCTCCTGCAACTTCACGGCGACGACGGGGCGGCCCTCCGCACCGGTCACAGCGGAGTAGTCGATGCCAGCGCTCGAACCCGAAGGCACTGCGAGCCGCTCTGGGGCGAGCGTATCGAGCTTCGTAGCTTCCGGCCAGGGGAGGAGCCGCCTGAGCGCGCTGCCGAGGTCGAGCTGGTGGAGCGAAGACCCCGGCCGGAGGCGTTCGAGATCGTGGCCGAGCCAGGTCTCGATCGAGGCCAGGAGCGTGTCGTCGTCGACTGCTGGCCACGGCTCGCCGAGCTCGCGGTGGATCAGCGCGAGCCTGCTGCGCAGCGCCGCGGAGTTCTCGCTCCAGCGCAGCGCATCGAGGCCTACGTCGCGCAGGTGTGCGGCGTAGGCGGGGCCGGTGTCTTCGCTGCGGGGCTGCGCGGGCCGCGACTGGAGCTGGATCGCGCCGAGCCGCTCCTCCTCGCGGACTCGCACGCGGCCGTCGACGACCGATGCCGAGCGCTTGCTCGTGAGCAGCGGCTGACCGATCCGCAGCGCGTCTTCCTCGCTGAGGATCGCCGCGAGCCGGATGATTGCGCCGGTGCCGTCGGCGGCACGGCCGCTCGCTCGCTGCACCTCACGCACCGCGATCCACTCGCTGGAGACGAGCGTGCTGCCCTCGGGCAGTGCTGCGCGTGTGCCGCTGGCGAGAAGGTAACTGCGTGTGTGTTCGCCGGTGCGTCGGGCGATCCACTCGGGGCGGGCAAGCGCCGTAAGGCGCCCGGTTGCAACTTCCGATGGCACCTCGCTTGCCGCCGCGGACGGCTTGCCTGCACCGGAGCGCGCGAGGCGTGCGAGCCGTTCGGATTCGCGCCGCCAGCGGTCTGATCCGGGCGTGCGCCCCGTGCGCAGCTCTCGCAGTAGCCTGCCGAGGTCTGCATCGGGTGCCCGGAAGTCGTTGCTGAAGGCGGCCACGACCTCCGCGGCGCGGCCTGCATCACGCAGCTCAGCCGCTCCGGCGAGTAGCGCCCGTGCCTCGCGCACGCCAACGGGAAGCTGCGCGACCTGCGTGCCGAGCGCGGTCGGCAGGCCATCTGGCCCCGTGAGCTCGAGCGTCGCGAGCGTTTCCACCGCCTGCGTGATCGCGGCGGCCGGGGGAGCTGTGGGGAGCCTGAGCCCCGATGCTCCCGGGGTACCCCAGGCCGCGAGCAGCAGTGCGGCGTCGGTGAGGTCGGACGAGAGGATCTCGGGGGTCACCGCCGGCTGCATCCGCGCGAAGTCGGTCTCCGAGTACGCCCGCACCGCACGCCCGGCGCTCTCGCGTGCGGCGCGCCCTGCCCGCTGCTCGGCGCTCGCACGGGCGGCGCTCACGGTCACGAGGCCGGCCATGTCGCGGGCGCGATCCCGCCGCACCTCGCGCGACAGGCCCGCATCGATCACCAGGCGGACTCCGGGAACGGTGAGCGAGCTCTCGGCGAGCGCGGTGCTCACGATGATCCGGGGTGGATCAGCCGGGCTGCGCCCGGACACCGCTCGATCCTGCTCGCGCGCGGGCAGTCTGCCGTGCAGCGGGAGCACATCAACTCGGTCAGACGGAGACCGCCCGGCGACGGTCTCGCGGGTCAACCGCACCACCTCGTCGACCTCCCGCGCCCCGGGCAGGAAGACGAGCGCGTCGATCCCCGTTCCCGCCTGCTCTGCCGCGGCGAGGGAAGCGACGTGCGCGAGATACTCGCGGGTGACGCCGCGCTCGCTCAGCCGAGGGGCCTGAGCCGGGGCATAGCTGATCTCGAGGGGATGGAGCGCTGCGGGCACATCGACGACGACCCCGCCGAGCAGTTCGGCGGTGGCGGCCGAGTCGAGGGTCGCAGACATCGCGATGACGGCAAGTTCGGGCCGCAGCTCCCGCACCTCAGCGAGCAGCCCGAGGAGCAGGTCGCTGTCGACGGACCGCTCGTGCACCTCATCGAGCACCACCGCGCCAACACCGTCAAGCCCTGGGTCGCTGAGCAGCCGGCGCAGCAGCACTCCGGGGGTGAGCGCCTCGATCCGCGTATCGCGGCCGACGATGCGCTCGCCCCGCACCGTGAAGCCGACCGGGCCACCGAGCGCGCTGCTGTCGAGCTGCGCGAGTCGCCTGGCGGCCGCGCGGACTGCGACGCGGCGCGGCTGCGAGAGGAGCGTCCGCTGCGGCGGGCGGCCCGACGCAGCGTCGCCAGCGGCGAGCACGTTGGCGACGAGGGCGGGCACGAATGTGGTCTTGCCCGATCCGGGCGGGGCAGTGACGACCGCAGCCCCCGTGAGCACCGCCTGCTCAAGCGCCTCGTGTGCGGCCGCGACGGGGAGCCCGGAGCCGATGGCGGAGAGATCGAAGCGGTGGGTGGTCACGAGATCATCTTACGAGGGCGCAGAAACGGGTGGTGGCCCAGAGGATCATTCCTCTGGGCCACCACCCGTGTTGTGCAGCGTGGGACTATGCCGTCGCCGGCGCATCCTTGATGGCGATCGGCGCGTCTGCCGGGTTTGCCCACTCGGGAGCGGGGAGCGTGACGTCGGTCGCGCCACCCTGGATCTGCTTGAGCGCAGCCTCGATCGCGTCGGCGTTCTCGGGCACGTTCAGGCCACATGCCTTGAGCTCGCTCGCGAACTTCAGCGTCAGGCGGGTCTTCTTCGCCTCGATCGCCTCAGCGGTGGTGCCGGTGAGCTTGTCGCTACCGGTCTGAATGTCAGAGACGTTCTCGCAGACGTGGTAGACGCTGCCGCCAGCGACCCAGACGACCTCGTCGGCGCCGAGCAGCTGGATGACAGTCGACTGGTCGGCGTTGTACTTCTCGACCGACGGCGGGTTGAAGTCTGCGCCGAGCGCCGCTGCGGCGAGCGCGAGCACGATACCGATGGCGCCGGCGATGCCCTTCTGCTTGCCGTCCATGTCCTTGTTCGTGAAGATGAGGATGATCAGCGGCAGGAACGCGATGATCGCGATGATCGCCCCGAGCTGGTTCTGTACGAAGAAGCGGAACTTGTCAGCCTGCTTCGCCGGGTCGAGGCGGTTGGCCTTCTTCCAGAGGAACGAGCCGGTGATCGCGAGCGCCGCGATCACGACGAGTGCGATGATGAGCGTCACAAACGCCCACTGCGGGAATACCGCGGTTGCGTCCTGCTGCGTGATCAGGCCGGACTCTTGGTTACGCACGAACTGGCCGTCTTCGCCGACAAATTCGCGCTGGCGCAGCAGCCAGAAGATCGCAACCGCTTCGAGGGCGATCGCGACGATCCAGAGCACCATGGCGATCCACCGGAACTTCGTGGCCTGCGATTTCGCGGCCGCCGTCGGGGTCCAGGAGGCATCTGCCGTTGAAGCTGCTGGGGTGGCGGCTGCGCCTGCAGCCTTGTTCTTGCTGGAATCAACCAAGGTTCTGTATTCCTTTGTAGGGATTTCTATGAAGTCGCCTCAAGTGTAACCCGCTGTCGGCGCAGTTCCCAGAAGTGCCCGAATGAATCTCGATAACATTGTGAGCATGCGAACCGGAAGTGGCGAGGAGCGCGAGAGCGCCTTGCAGAGCGGGTGGACCGTTGAATCGGCCCCAACGAATGTCGAACCGGTGATTCCGGAACCAGTCGCTGCCGACGAGCCGGCTGCTGCCGACGAGTCTGAGCCCGGTGCGGTGAGTGACCGCCCGGCGCAGATGAGCAACCTCACTGTCGTGCTGCTCGGTCTTGCCGGTGGGCTCTTCCTGCTCTATGCCTGGGTGTGGATGAGCTGGGCGCAGTACTACGCCGACGTCAACGCCGCGGTGGCCGCGGGGAGCGGATCGATCGGCGGCGCACTGCAGCAGATCGTGTTCTGGATCGCGCCGCTCGCTCCGATCTTCTGGTTCCTCTCGGCGCTCGTGCTGACGCGCACGCGCACCCGCAGCCTCGTGCTGGCGCTCGTGCTCGGCCTCGTCGTAACCTTCCCCCTGCCCATGGTCTTTCTGAGTGGAGCCGCACTGTGAAGCTCAAGGTGATCACCGCGTGGATCGCGGGCGTCGTGATTCTCGCACTCTACGCATACGCGGTTGCGGCCGGCGTCGGCAACCTCCTCGGGATGTCTCAGTTTCTCGGCGAGGCCCTCGGCCCGCTGCCGTGGGCGCTCCTCGGGACCGCGATCGCGGTGCCCGTGATCGCCCTCATCGTGTCGCTCATCATTGCGCGCGGCAAGAGCGCGTGGGTGCGGGTACTGCTGCTCTCAACGGGCCTGTGCGTGAGCGCCGCGGTGCAACTCGAGATCATGCACCTCATCTCGTAACGAGACCTTTTCGAAACCTTTGTGGGCCCCGCATGCAATTTCGGGGCTTGAGGGGCCAGTAGACTGGTGGTTCTGCGCCGCGTGCGCAGCAACTGTGATGCTTCTCTACGTCGAAGGAACCACTCGTGACAAAGCCGGTCGTGCTGATCGCCGAAGAACTTTCGTCCGCCACTATCGCCGCTCTCGGCCCCGATTTCGACGTTCGTAACGTCGACGGGACCGACCGCGAAGCACTCCGATCGGCGCTTGAAACCGCCGACGCCGTGCTCGTGCGCTCGGCCACCCAGCTCGACAGCGAGGCACTCTCGTGGTCGCCGAAGCTGAAGGTGATCGCGCGCGCCGGCGTCGGACTCGACAACGTCGATATCAAGGCTGCGACGCAGGCGGGTGTGATGGTCGTGAACGCTCCGACCTCGAACATCATCAGCGCTGCCGAGTTGACCGTTGCCCACATTCTCGGGCTCGCCCGGCACCTGCCGCGCGCCCACGGCTCGCTGTCGGCGGGGGAGTGGAAGCGCTCCTCCTACACGGGAACCGAGCTCTATGAGAAGACGATCGGCATCATCGGTCTCGGCCGAATCGGCGCGCTCGTCGCTGAGCGGCTGCGCCCCTTCGGCGTTGAGCTCATCGCTTTTGACCCCTACGTCACCGCGCCGCGCGCGCTGCAGCTTGGCGTGCAGCTTGTCACGCTCGAGGAGCTCGTCGAGCGCGCCGACTTCCTCACGATCCACATGCCGCGCACCCCCGAGACGCTCGGCATGATCGGTGCAGAGCAGCTCAAGGCCATGAAGTCGACCGCGTACGTCGTGAACGTCGCTCGCGGTGGGCTCATCGATGAGGAGGCGCTTGCTGCCGCCCTCACCGCTGGCGAGATCGCGGGTGCCGCGCTCGACGTGTTCGTGCAGGAGCCCCCGGCAGACAACTCGCTCACGGGCCTGCCGAACGTGAACGTGACGCCGCACCTCGGTGCTTCGACCGCCGAGGCGCAGGAAAAGGCCGGGGTCGCGGTCGCGAAGTCGGTTCGCCTCGCGCTCGCGGGCGACCTGGTGCCGGACGCCGTGAATGTGGCCGGTGCCGGCATCGACGAGTACGTTCGCCCGGGCCTGCCGCTCACCGAGAAGCTCGGCCAGGTCTTCGCCGGCCTCGCTGCCGGACCGCTCGCGTCGATCGACATCGAGGTGCACGGCGAGCTCGCAGAGCACCGCGTAGAGGCGCTTCGTCTCGCCGCGCTCAAGGGTATCTTCTCGAAGATCGTCTCGGATCCCGTGTCATACGTCAACGCTCCGCTGCTCGCCGAGCAGCGCGACGTTGAGGTGAGCTTCTCGGCAGACGCGATCGCTGAGAGCTTCCGTAACATCATCACGATCCGCGGCACGCTCACCGACGGCACGCAGCTCTCTGTCTCCGGCACCCTCACGGGGCCGAAGCAGATCGAGAAGCTCATCGAGGTCAACGGCTACGACGTCGAGCTGCCGCTCACGAAGCACCTGCTCGTGCTCAACTACACCGACCGCCCCGGCATTGTCGCGGCGTTCGGCGGACTGCTCGGCGACGCCGGCATCAACATCGCGAGCATGCAGATCGCCCGTGACGAGAAGCGTGGCAAGGCGCTCTCGGTGCTCACGATCGATTCGCCGCTGCCCGACGAGCTCGAGGCTTCGCTCGCAGAGGCAATCGCCGCTGAGTCGATTCACGCGATCCTCGTAGACGCATAGCCCGCAACTCTCGTGCGGCCCATCGGCCCCTGAGCAACACGCTCCGTCGTTCTGACGGCTCCCGCGCGTTTCTCGGGGGCCGATGCTATCCTGATCCTGTGGGCGTTTTGCCCGCATCACAGATGAACCGAGCCCGTCGGTGGGTGGGCTGGTCTTCGGTGGTGGATCCCTCTGAACTTCTCGAACCAGGGTGGTCGTCTACTGAACATCAGCTCCGGAACGCACCGCGCAAGCGCACACGCGCTTCCGGACTGCCCCCACGCGCTCACGTATGTAAGGAGTTCCCGTGGAGGGTCCTGAAATCAAGTTCGCCGAGGCCGTGCTCGATAACGGCAAGTTCGGCAAGCGCACCATTCGTTTTGAGGCTGGCCGCCTCGCGCAGCAGGCACAGGGTGCCGTCGCTGCGTACCTCGATGAGGAGACGATGCTCCTCTCGGCCACGAGCGCATCGAAGCAGCCGAAGGATCACTTCGACTTCTTCCCGCTCACCGTTGACGTAGAAGAGCGTTCGTACGCAGCCGGCAAGATCCCCGGCTCGTTCTTCCGCCGCGAGGGGCGCCCCTCGACCGAGGCGATCCTCGTCTGCCGTCTCATCGACCGCCCGCTGCGCCCGTCGTTCGTTGACGGCCTCCGCAACGAGGTACAGATTGTCGTCACCGTGCTGTCGATCGCACCGGGCGAGTTCTACGACGCGCTCGCGATCAACGCGGCATCGATGTCGACGCAGATCTCGGGCCTGCCCTTCTCCGGTCCGATCGGTGGCGTGCGCCTCGCACTCATCGGCGACCAGTGGGTTGCGTTCCCGACCGTCGAGCAGCTCAAGGACGCAGTCTTCGACCTCATGGTCGCGGGCCGCGTTGTCACGAAGGCTGACGGAACCGAAGACGTCGCCATCATGATGGTTGAGGCTGAGGCTACCGAGGATTCGTGGAACCTCATCAAGGCTGGCGCTACGCGCCCCGACGAGGCAATCGTCGCGCAGGGTCTCGACGCTGCGAAGCCGTTCCTCAAGCAGCTCGTGAAGGCTCAGGAAGAGCTTGCGAAGCAGTCGGCCAAGGAGGTGCAGGAGTACCCCGTATTCCTGCCCTTCGCCGATGAGGTCTACGCAGCAGTCGAGGCACTCGCCGAGACCGAGCTCGCAAAGATCTACCAGATCGCCGACAAGGTCGAGCGCCAGAACGCTGACGACGCCCTCAAGGCAACCGTCAAGGAGGCCATTGCGGCGAAGGTCGCCGCAGGCGAGCTGCCCGCTGAGGCCGACGGCCAGGTCTCCGGTGCGTACAAGGCAGTCACCAAGAAGGTTGTTCGCGGCCGCATCCTCACTGAGGGCGCACGCATCGACGGCCGTGGCCTGCGCGACATCCGCGGGCTCGACGCAGAGGTGCAGGTCATCCCGCGCGTCCACGGTTCGGCAATCTTCCAGCGCGGCGAGACCCAGATCATGGGCGTCACCACGCTGAACATGCTGAAGATGGAGCAGCAGATCGACTCGCTGTCACCCGTGACCAGCAAGCGCTACATGCACCACTACAACTTCCCGCCCTACTCGACCGGTGAGACCGGCCGCGTTGGCAGCCCGAAGCGTCGCGAGATCGGGCACGGCTTCCTTGCCGAGCGCGCACTCGTGCCGGTGCTCCCCGCTCGTGACGAGTTCCCCTACGCGATCCGCCAGGTCTCGGAGGCGCTCAGTTCGAACGGTTCGACCTCGATGGGCTCGGTCTGCGCTTCGACGCTGTCGCTGCTCAACGCAGGCGTGCCGCTCCGCGCAGCCGTCGCTGGCATCGCAATGGGCCTCGTCTCCGACACCGTGAACGGCGAGACGCAGTACGCGACCCTCACCGACATCCTCGGTGCTGAGGACGCGCTCGGCGATATGGACTTCAAGGTCGCAGGTACCTCGGACTTCATCACCGCGCTGCAGCTCGACACCAAGCTCGATGGCATCCCCACCGACGTCCTCGTTGGCGCGCTTGCGCAGGCGAAGGAAGCTCGCACCGCGATCCTCGACGTCATGGATCAGGCAATCGACACGCCCGACGAGATGGCGCCTACCGCGCCCCGCGTCATCAGCGTGCAGATCCCGGTCGACAAGATCGGTGAGCTCATCGGGCCCAAGGGCAAGACGATCAACGGTATCCAGGACGAGACCGGCGCTGACATCTCGATCGATGACGACGGCACCGTCTACATCGGCGCGGTTGACGGCCCCTCGGCTGAGGCTGCCCGCCTGCAGGTCAACGCGATCGCGAACCCGCAGACCCCCGAGGTCGGCGAGCAGTACCTCGGTACTGTTGTGAAGACCGTTGCGTTCGGCGCATTTGTGTCGCTGCTGCCCGGCAAGGACGGCCTGCTGCACATCTCGGAGGTCGCAAAGATCGCCGGCAAGAAGCGCGTTGACTCGGTCGACGACGTTCTCTCGGTTGGTCAGAAGATCCTCGTGCGCATCAACAAGGTTGAGGATCGCGGCAAGCTCTCGCTCGAGCCCGTACTCGAGGACGCTGCTGCTGAGGCTCCGGCCGAGGCCGCTGCTGAGGCTGACGCCGAGTAGTCACTCGAAAATAACAGCGCCCGCCGCTTCCCGAAAGGGATGCGGCGGGCGCTGTTATTTCTGTGGGCGCGTTACTTTTCGCGGCTGGGGATGATTCCGAAGGCAACCCAGAAGCCGATGGCGTCGACAATGATGCCGCCGCCGAAGAGCCAGAATGCCCACTCGGGCACGCTGAAGGCGAGGCCCATCATGTAGAAGCCGCCGAAGACGAGCACCATCGCGAGGATGATGAGGAAGATCTCAGAGGCCGGCATACGCGGAGTCGGGCTCGGCTCGAACAGCGGCTTGGGGGCGGGAGTCTCGGTGGTGGATTCGCCGAGAGACATAACTTACCTCGCTAATGATTGGTGCACGAATGAATGCTGTACAAAATGAGTATAGGCGAAGCGCGCAAGATGCGCGAGAATGAGAGTGTGAATGACGTGGATCCGCTGCTGCTCGAGCGCCAAGTGTGCTTCGCGCTCTCTGTTGCTTCGCGAAGTGTGATTGGTGCATATAAGCCCGTACTCGACCCGCTGGGCATCACCCACCCGCAATATCTGGTGATGCTTGCGCTCTGGGAGCATCACCAGCTCTCGCTCAACGAGCTCGCCCAGCTGCTCAGCCAGGAGCCGTCGACGCTGTCGCCACTGGTGAAGCGCCTCGAGCGCGAAGGGCTCGTCGCCCGGGTTCGCAGCGCGAGCGACGAGCGCAGGCTCGAAATCACGCTCACCGAGGCCGGCGAGGCGCTGCGCGAGAGCGCGATCGAGGTTCCGGGGGAGATGGCCCGGCGACTCGGCATGAGTCTGGCTGAGCTCACATCGATCCACGAGTCAATGCTGCGGCTCGTCGACGCCGCCAAGCGCGCGGGCGACGCAGAGCAGCCCGGGGTCGAGTAGCGAGGACGCGACCGGCAGCTGTTGCCGCGCCGGGCCGAGCCCCGAGCGTGCTTCACGGCTTCGCGGGCTAGTCTGGTGGGATGCGCGAACCCATTTTGTTTCCATTGGATCTGCCCGAGCTTTCCGTTGAATTGGGAGGCGGGACTATCCGCCGCACGGTGCACCCCAGTGGGCTGCGAATCCTCACCGAGCACATGCCGGCGGCGCGCTCGGTCACCATCGGATTCTGGATCGGTGTTGGATCGCGCGACGAACAGGCCGAGCGCAATGATGCCCCGGGGAGCCTCGGATCCACTCACTTCCTCGAGCACCTGCTGTTCAAGGGCACGCCCTCCAACGACGCCTATGAGATCGCCACGAGCTTCGATCGCATCGGGGCCGAGCACAACGCGCTCACCGCGAAGGAATACACCTGCTACTACGCAAAGGTGCGCGACGCCGACTTCGAGCACGCGGTGGGATCCCTCGCCGATATGGTGACGAACTCGCTGCTCGACCCCGCGGAGTTTGAGAACGAGCGCGGCGTGATCCTCGAAGAACTCGCGATGGCCGCCGACGACCTCGGTGACGTTGCCAGCGAACGGTTCTTTGAAGAGGTACTGCACGACCACCCGCTGGGGCGCCCCATCGGTGGCACGCCCGACACAATCCGGGCAGCGAACCGCGACGACGTGGATCACCACTACCGCGACCGCTACGACCCCTCGACGCTCGTCATCACGGCCGCGGGAGCGGTGGATCACGACCGCCTCGTGGAGCTCGTGTTGGAGGCGCTCAACGCCTCACACGAGGAGCGGTGGCACACGGGCACCTCCCGTGCCCCCGAGCGCCGTGGCCGCGCGACCGCGGCAGCTGCGGTGCCGGAGGAGGCACCGAAGCTCGTGAAGGTCGAGCGCCCGAGCGAACAGATCAACCTGCTGCTCGGAACCCGTGGCTTTGTCGCAGGCGACCCGCGCCGCTTCGCCTTCGGCATGATGAACTCGGTGCTCGGCGGCGGGATGTCGAGCAGGCTCTTCCAGGAGATCCGTGAGAAGCGCGGACTCGCGTACACGACCTACTCCTTCGGCGCGAGCTATTCAGACGCAGGCCTGTTCGGCATCTACGCCGGGAGTGCGCCTGAGAAGACGGCCCAGGTCATCGAGCTGAGCAAGCAAGAGCTCGCGCGGATCGCTGCAGACGGCATCACCGAAGAAGAGTTCGAGCGCTCACTCGGGCAGATCGCGGGCTCCTCGGCGCTCGCACTCGAAGACACCGAGACCCGCATGGGCCGGCTCGCCCGCGCCGAGCTCGGCTCGGGAGAACTCTACGACCTCGATACCTCGCTCGACCGCTTCGCGGCCGTGACCGCAGACGAGATCAAGGCCGTCGCAACCCACTTCGCGAACGCGCCACTCACCATCGTCGCCGTCGGCGACACCAGCAAGTCCGGGCTCTAGCCCGGCGCGCCAGTACAGCTGAATCGTCGGGATCCTGCGGCCCTCGTACTTCGACTGAATCGCGGTGATGAGCTGCTTCGTGTCGTCGGTGAGCGCGTAGTGCTCCTCCTGCGAGCGACGACGCGTGATGAGCATGCCGACGTCGACACCCTTCGCGACGATCTCACCGGGGCCCGAGCTGCGGAACCAGAATGCGTCGCCCGGCTCGGAGATCTCTTGCCAATCGATGTCGGGGGAGACGAACTCGAGGGATCCACCCGCGCCGACCCGGTAGCGGCCCGTACGCGGGGCCACGACCGTGCGCTCCGTCTGCGGCCGCGCGTGCTGGATCACCAGCGTGCTCCACGTCTGGCCTTCGAGCGCGCGCGCCCGCTCTGCCTGGATCTCGGCGATGTCGAGCGTGAAATCAGCTCCCGAGTACTCGAGCACGTGGTACGCGAACAGCGGCAGCGTCGACGCCGGATCCCCGCCGCCGGGTGCCGAGGAGAAGCCCTGCAGGTTCGAGTGGGAAGACGAGCCCGTGATGCGCGGGTTCAGCTCACCAAGGTAGACCTCGCCGGTGTCGGTGTCGACGAGCAGGTCGATCCCGAGCGTGCCGCGGTAGCCCTCCTGCGCGAGCCGATCGCTGAAGCGCTGCACGAGACTGATGGCCCGTTGCCTCGTCTCCTCTGAAATGAGCGACGGATACAACTCGCTTCCCGCCCAGCCACCCTTGTACTGGGTGAGCTCGGGATGCCCCGTGATCTCGCGTAGCACCGGGCCCACAATTGTGCCGGAGCGGGTAATCACCGCGTCAGCTGCGAACGACAGGTGGTTGATGCGCCGCATGATCTTGATCGTCGGTGCCGCGGAGCCCGATCCCGAGATCTCGCCCGCCACGCGGTCGAAGTCTGCCTGTGAGGAGATGAAGAAGGTCGTGCGGCCGGAGTCGCCGTAGGGGAGCTGGACCACCAGATCCTCACCCAGTTGCGCGGCCTGCGCCTGCGCGCGCAGATCTTCCCAGCCGCTCGCCGTCGTGAGCACGTTCGGCACGCTCTGCGCCCCGGCATCGTTGCCGATCTGTGTCGTGACGATCTTAGAGTCGAGGTGCTCCCGAAGTTTCACCTGCGGCATGATGAGCTCGTATCCGAGGTCCTGACACAGCCGCTGCGTGGCCTCGTCAAACATCGCAATGACGACCTGCGGAGTGTAGCCTGCGGGCGTGTTCTTGCGAATATAGGCCTGCACCTGCTCGTTCCCGAGGAGCCAATTCACGACGTTGACGTTGCCGCGTGGCTCGAGCTTCGGGACGTTGCTCGGCGCGAAGGAACGCGGGTTTCGCCCGTCCCAACTGTCACTCAGCGTGATGTAGCGGAAGCCGCCCACTGCCCGATCGACACCGAGCAGGTTCGTCGCGCTGCGACTGATGTAGAAGATCGGTTGCGGGGACTCGGCAAGGTACTTCTTGACCTCATCGAGCGTGCGGAGCGTCGCCGTCGGCGGCTGGGCAGCAGTCATAATTCGAGGGTACCGCAGGCGTGCCTCGCTAGACTCGAAACATGAGTGCGAGTGTTGCGAGTGTTGCGGTGGCCGGGGCATCCGGACGACTGGGCGGGCTAATCTGCGAGGTGGTCGGGGCGCACCCGCTGTTTGAGCTCTCTGAGCGAGTGGGCAGCCGGAGCGCGTCCGACGCGGGGGCGGACGCAGATATCTTCGTCGACGTGACCACTCCCGAGGCGTCGCCAGCGATCGTCGAGCGAGCGATCGGCCGCGGTCAACGCGTGCTTATCGGCACGAGTGGCTGGTCAGCGGATCGACTTGAGGCGCTCGAGCGCCTCGTCGAGGCCACCCCGGGGGCCGCTGCGATCGTCGTGCCGAACTTTTCACTCGGATCGGTGCTGGGAACCGCGCTTGCCCAGCTTGCCGCTCCGTATTTCTCGTCGATCGAAGTGATCGAGACCCACCACGCGGCGAAGATTGACTCGCCTTCCGGCACTGCGGTGCGCACCGCAGAGCTCATGGCGGCTGCTCGCGCGGCCGCGGGGAAGCCGCCCGTCGACTCGCCGTTCGCCGAGCAGCCGGCGCGGGGCGAACTCGTTGCGGGTATTCCCGTGCACAGCCTCCGCATGAGTGGGCCCGTCGCGCTGCAGGAGGTTCGCCTCGGCGGGCCAGGTGAGCTGCTCAGTATCCACCACGACACCTTTTCAAACGAGGCGTATGTCGCGGGGATCCGCGCGGCGCTGCAGGCGCTTCGGGAGGCCGAAGGGCTCACCGTCGGGCTTGACCGGGTGCTCGGAGTAGGGGTGCAGGCATGAGCGCGCGCGTGCGAGCCATCATTGGCGTCACCCTCATGAGCCTGTTGCTCGTGCTCTACTTCGTCTTCGCCGGGATGCGGGCCTTCGCGCTGCTGCGCTCGAGTGAGCCCATCGCAATCGTGATGGGTGTCGCCCTCATCGTGTTGCCGCTGCTCGGCGTGTGGGCCCTCATCCGGGAAATCATGTTTGGGTTGCGATCCACCCAGCTTGTTGATGAACTGGGAGAGCGTGGACTCCATCCCGAAGAACTCGTCGCCCTCGACGTGACCGACCGGAGCGAGCTTCGCGAAGCAGCAGACGCCATATTTCCGCAGTACAAAGCAGCCGCTGAAGCGGAACCGCAGAGTTGGGAAGCCTTTCTGCGTCTGGGGTTGGTCTACGACGCCGCAAACGACAGGAAGCGCGCCAGAAGTGCGATTCGGCAAGCGATTTCTCTAAAACACAACTAAAATCGTGTCGGTTTCGTGAAAAATTAGGGCATATCGTTTGTGTCGGCTTAGAATTCTTCGCAGACCACAGTCACCGCCCCACGAAGGTAGGAACTGCTGACATCCGATGGAGGACGATACAACGCGATGAGTAAATACGACCTCGGCGACGCCGATCCGGCAACCCGAACGCTTGATTCCGTATCAGGAATCAGTAAGAAGGGCCTCGAGTCCGGCACCGTTGGAGTGATGGGTGCGCTCGTCATTGGACTGTCGGTCTGTGCTCCCGCGTACACGCTCACCTCGGCCATTGGCCCCGCAGCGAGCGAGGTCGGGTACCAGACGCCCGCGATCTTCCTCATGGGCTTCCTGCCGATGCTGCTCGTCGCAATCGGTTACCGCGCGCTCAACGCCGCGATGCCAGACTCCGGCACCTCGTTCACGTGGGCAACCCGCGCCTTCGGTCCGTGGGTCGGTTGGATGGCCGGCTGGGGCCTCATCGCCGCAACGGTGCTCGTGCTGTCCAACCTCGCAGGCATCGCAGTGGAATTCTTGTTCCAGTCGATTGCGATCCTGGCGGACAACCCCGAGATCGCCCTGCTCTCTGACAACAAGTTCATCAACATTCTGGTGTGCCTGGGGTTCATGGCGATCGCGACCTTCATTTCGTACCGTGGAATGACGTCGACCAAGATCTTCCAGTACATCACCGTCTTCTTCCAGGTCGCGGTCATGCTCTGGTTCGCCATCGCAATGTTCGTTGGCGCAGCCGATCCCGCGAACACCGAGGGCCGCATGCCCGAGCTCTCGTGGTTCAACCCGCTCGAGGTCTCAAGCTTTAGCGCATTCGCCGCAGGCATCGCCGTCTCGATCTTCGTGTACTGGGGCTGGGACACCGTGCTCACCATGGGCGAAGAGACGAAGAAGTCGAAGGGCCGCGTCTCGACCGAGGGCAAGGCTGCGATGATCCTCGTGCTGTTCCTCGTCGTCATGTACGTCGGCACCGCTGCCGCGACCGTCGCCTACGCCGGAATCGGCGACGGGCCCACGGGGCTCGGCAACTCGGATATCGCCGAGAACGTCTTCGCTGCGCTGGCGCACCCGGTGATGGGCCCCTTCGCAATCTTCCTGTCGTTCGCGATCCTCGTCTCGGCGATGGCCTCGATCAACTCGACCGCGATCTCACCAGCTCGTACGCTCCTCGCAATGTCGCACTACGGTGCGATCCCCGCCTCGATCAAGAAGATCCACCCGAAGTACAAGTCGCCCTACGTGGCACTCTTCCTCTCCTCGATCGTTGCCTCGGTGTTCTACGCGATCATGCGTTTCATCAGCGAGGACGTGCTCTGGGACACCATCACCGCGCTCGGCATGATGGTCTGCTTCTACTACGGCATCACGGCGCTTGCGAGCACCTGGTACTTCCGCAAGCAGGCACCGCGCGAGGGCATTGGATCGGTGATCACCAAGGTGATCCTGCCAGGGCTCGGCGGACTGCTCCTGCTCGTCGTCTTCATCCAGACGACAATTGACAGCCTCGACCCCGCAGCCGGATCCGGCAGCAGCATCGCCGGCATCGGACTCGTCGGGCTGATCGGCCTCGTGGTGCTCGGCCTCGGCGTGGTGCTCATGCTCGTGCAGTCGCGCTTCTCACCGCGCTTCTTCAAGGGCCAGGTGCTCGGCACTACTGACGCGACGCAGGACACCTCCGCCCTCGAACTTTTCGACGACGGGCTGAACGGATAGCGTTCCTTCCGATCGCGCACGAGAGTGTGCGTCACTGAGCCCGCCCGAGAGTTCTCGGGCGGGCTCAGCGCGTGTGGGGGACTGTCGGTTCGGGGCCTCGCGATCCTAAGCCGTGCCACACCGCACCTCACCGCACCGCACCGCACCGCACCGCACCGTGCCGTGCCTGCGCAAGCGGTCCGCCTCCGCCATCCTCACTGCCCCGATTAATTCGGTCCGACTCTTGCGTGGGCTGAAAACGGGTCGGAATAGAAAACTCGGGGGCATCAGGGTGCGGGTGTGGGATCACCCTGTCGGAGCGTTGGTATCTCGAGTGCCTGTCCGAGAAGGGCTGCCGCGTGCGCTTCGCGCGCTTGCCGTTCAGAGCTGCTGGCCCAGGCCCTGGAGGCGACCCGTCGAGATCTCGGTCAGCGTATTGATGGTGTTCCGGGTGAGCGTGGCGGACGCCTCGATCCCCTCCGCGACGGAACACGGTTTCCCTGCGGCACCGAACGGGGGCACGCCCCGAACGGTGCTGATTCGCCTCCTTTGAGCCGCTGCCGAGGTACGATTGCGTCATGACTGCAGCAGCGATTCCGACACCCTACGAAGATCTGCTCAGGGAAGTCCTCGAGCACGGCACCCCGAAATCTGACAGGACAGGCACGGGCACCCGCAGCCTGTTTGGCAAGCAGCTTCGCTTTGACCTCTCGGAGTCGTTTCCGCTGATCACCACGAAGCGAGTCCACTTCAAATCAGTGGCGATCGAGCTGCTGTGGTTTCTCCGAGGCGAGAGCAACATCGGCTTCCTCACAGACAACGGCGTGAGCATCTGGGACGAGTGGGCCGACGAGTCGGGGGATCTCGGCCCCGTCTACGGCGTGCAGTGGCGCTCCTGGCCAACGCCCGATGGTACGAGCATCGACCAGATTTCAGAGGTCATCGAGCAGATCCGCACGAACCCAGACTCACGTCGCCTCATCGTCTCCGCGTGGAACGTCGCAGACATCCCCGACATGGCGCTCGCGCCGTGCCACGCCTTCTTCCAGTTCTATGTTGCAGACGGGAAGCTCTCGTGCCAGCTCTATCAGCGCTCGGCTGACATGTTCCTCGGGGTGCCCTTCAACATTGCGTCTTACGCGCTCCTCACGCTGATGATCGCGAAGCAGACAGGCCTGGAGCCCGGCGAGTTCGTGTGGACCGGCGGCGACTGCCATATCTACGACAACCACGTTGAGCAGGTGACGACCCAGCTCGGGCGCGAACCGTTCCCGTACCCGCAGCTGAAGCTCGCCGAACGCGACTCGATTCTCGAGTACGAGTACGAAGACTTCGAGGTCGTAGGCTACGAACACCACCCGGGCATCAAGGCCCCGGTGGCGGTGTGACGATGATCGGTATGATCTGGGCGCAGGCCCGTGATGGCGCGATCGGTCGCGACGGGCAGATGCCGTGGCATCTCCCGGAAGACCTCGCGTACTTCAAGCAGGTCACCCTGGGGGCTCCGGTCATCATGGGTCGGCGCACGTGGGAGTCCCTTCCAGAGCGCTTCCGGCCGCTTCCGGGCCGGGAGAACTTCGTCGTGACGCGAGACCCCGCCTACGTTGCGACGGGCGCAACGCTGGTGGATTCGCTCGAAGCCGCTCTGCTGCAGCTGGGCGATAGCACCGGGTGGGTCATGGGTGGGGGAGAGCTGTACCGCGCTGCAATGCAGCGTGCCGACGTGCTGTATGTCACCCGTATCGACCTCGATGTCGCGGGTGCCGACACCTTCGCTCCGGAGATCGGACCCGAGTGGAGACTGAGCGACCCGGGCGAACCGCTCGTCGCCGCGAACGGCACCGGCTACCGCTTTGAGCGTTACGAACGCACCGATTCCTAGGTCGTCGGAACCTCGCCGGGTTGAGCGTACGCGGGGAGGCAGCGCGAGGAACGCCCCGCATCAGATACGCTAGTGAGGTGGCAAACGTAGAGAATCCTTTCGGGCAGGTGCTCGTCGCTCTCATCACCCCCTTCGACTCCGAAGGCGAGGTTGATTGGGCTGCGACTGAACAGCACATCGAAGACTGCATTGTGAGTGGGGCCGACGGCATAGTCGTCACCGGCACCACTGGCGAGACGTCGACCCTCACCGACCCCGAAAAGCTCAAACTTGTCGAGGTCGCCAAGTCTGTCAGCAGCGGCCGCGCAAAGATCATCACGGGCGGCGGCTCCAACGAGACCGCGCACGCCATCGAGATGTACAAGGCCAGCGAGAAGGCCGGAGCAGACGGTGTGATGATCGTCACGCCGTACTACAACAAGCCGACCCAGGCTGGCCTCCTCACGCACTTCCGGATGGTTGCTGACGCGACCGATCTCCCCGTGATCCTCTACGACATTCCCGGCCGCGCCGGAGTGCCGATCAAGTACGAGACGATCCTCCGCCTCGCGAAGCACCCGAACATCCTCGCCGTGAAGGACGCCAAGGGCGACTTCAGCGAGGTCAGCCGTGTGCTCAACCAGACCGACCTCATGTACTTCTCGGGCGACGACCCGAACGTGCTGCCGCACCTCTCCATCGGGGCGACAGGGCTCATCGGCGTGACCGCGAACATCGCAGCGGCCCCGTACCGCGCGATGATCGACGCGGTGAACGCCGGCGATCTGCAGACCGCACGCGCCGCACACCAGCAGCTTGAGCCGCTCGTTCGCGCAGCAATGACTCACGTTCCCGGCACTGTCGCGGTAAAGTACATCCTGCACGGCCTCGGCCGTATCTCGAGCCCCCGCGTTCGGCTCCCGCTCGTCGGGCCCGAAGAGTGGGAAGCAGCGCTCATTGAAGACGACCTCGCGCTCGTTCGCGACCTGCCAGGCGTCGACCTTTCAAACTTCAGGCCGGACCGCAACGCGGCTGCCGGCGGTGCCCTGCCCAAGATTGCAGGCACCACCCGCTAATAACAGGAGGCCCAGTGCCCAACGCTCCATACGCTCCGCCCAAGCTTCAAAAGGGCACGCTTCGCATTACGCCACTCGGCGGCCTCGGAGAGGTCGGCCGCAACATGACCGTCTACGAGATCGACGGCAAGTTGCTTGTGGTTGATTGTGGTGTGCTTTTCCCGGAGGAGCACCAGCCCGGTGTCGACCTGATTCTTCCCGACATCACGCTGATTGAGGATCGTCTCCAGGACATCGTCGCCGTCGTGCTCACGCACGGCCACGAGGATCACATCGGTGGCGTTCCGTACCTGCTCAAGCGCCGCGAGGATATCCCTCTCGTCGGCTCAAAGCTCACCCTCGCGTTCATCGAGGCGAAGCTGAAGGAGCACCGGATCAAGCCGAAGACTCACCTGGTCGCCGAAGACGACCGCGTGAAGTTTGGGCCGTTCGACCTCGAGTTCATCGCGGTGAACCACTCGATCCCCGACGCGCTTGCGGTTGCGATCCGCACCGACGCCGGCATGGTGATCGGCACGGGCGACTTCAAGATGGACCAGCTTCCGCTCGATGGCCGCATCACCGACCTGCGCGCATTCGCCAGGCTCGGCGAAGAGGGCGTTGACCTCTTCATGACTGACTCGACGAACGCCGAGGTCCCCGGCTTCACCGCACTCGAGAAGGACATCGGTCCCGTGCTAGAGCGCGTCATCGAGAAGTCGACCGGCAAGGTCGTCGTCGCGAGCTTCTCGAGCCACGTGCACCGCGTCCAGCAGGTGCTTGACGCTGCCTCGAAGAATGGTCGCCGAGTCGTGCTGCTCGGCCGCTCGATGGTCCGCAACATGAAGATTGCCTCCGACCTCGGGTTCTTGAACGTGCCAGAAGGCGTGATCGTTGACCTCAAGAAGAGCGGCGATATCCCCGACAACCGGATCGTGTACATGTCGACCGGTTCGCAGGGTGAGCCGATGGCGGTGCTCAGCCGCATGGTGAACAAGGAGCACCAGGTCGAGGTGGGGGAGGGCGACACCGTCATCCTCGCGTCGAGCCTGATTCCCGGCAACGAGAACTCGGTGTACCGCATCATCAACGGCCTCATGAAGCTTGGCGCAAACGTCGTGCACAAGGGCAACGCGAACGTCCACGTCTCCGGGCACGCCTCGGCAGGCGAGCTCATGTACTGCTACAACATCGTCCGTCCGAAGAACGTCATGCCGATCCACGGCGAGTACCGCCACCTCATCGCGAACGCAAGCGTTGCGATCGAGACCGGTGTGCCGCAGAACCGCACGATCATCGCCGAGAACGGCACGGTTGTGGATCTCCGCGACGGCGTCGCCCGCGAGGTCGGCCAGCTGAAGATCGACTTCATCTATGTCGACGGCAAGAGCGTTGGCAAGGTGACGGACGACGATCTCCGCGACCGCCGCACGCTCGCTGAAGAGGGATTCATCTCGGTCATTACTGTCGTGGAGACCACGCTCGGCCAGATCGTCTCTGGCCCCGAGATTCACGCGAAGGGCGTCGCTGAGGCCGATCACGTCTTCGAGAAGATCAAGCCACAGGTCGCCGACGCGATCGAGAAGGCGATGAAGGAGGGCGTGACCGATTCGCACGCACTTCAGCAGGTCGTCCGCCGCACGGTCGGTCGGTGGGTTGGAACGAAGCTGCGCCGCAAGGCGATGATCGTTCCTGTCGTGGTCGTGGTTTAACCTTGGCGCAGCTTCGCTTCGCAACAGCAGAAGAGATTGGCCGCTGGGACGAGCTCGTTGAGCTCGCTCCCGGCGGTGGCGAGATCTGGCAGAGCAGCGTCTACGCGGAGGTGAAGCGCCACCAGCGCTACACGCCACGCTTTATCGTCGGCGAGGGATTCCCTGCCACGCTCGTGCTCGAGAAGCGCATTCCGCTGCTCGGTAAGTTTTGGTATGTGCCAGGCGGACCTGACGTGTCGGTGGACGCGCAGGGCACGCCCATGAGCGCAACGGAGTATGTTGCCCGGGGCAAGCTGCTCGCCGACTTCGCGAGTGCTGAGGGTGTCTTCCTGCTGAAGGTTGAGCCGCGCTTGCTCGCGAGCGACGAGGCCTTTGCGACGCTCGCGACCGCCGGCTACAAGCCGGGAGCACATGTGCTGCCGCATGTCTCGACGATCGTGCTCGATATTTCGGGTGACGAGGACGCGATTATGGCCGGGTTCTCGGCGAGCACTCGCACGAAGATCCGGAAAGCGGATCGTGAGGGCTTCGACGTGCGCCGCGTCGAGGCGACTGAGGAGAACTGCCAGATCATGTTCGAACTGCTCTCCGGCACCGCCGAGGAGAAGTTCGAACTGCGGCCGTACGAGTACTTCCGTGACTTCTGGCAGCAGTTCCAGGCGGCCGGCCACGGCCAGCTCGTGCTCGGCTACGACGGCGACGTGCCCGTCGCCGGCATGTTCGCGACGCATCTCGGGCTGACGAGCGGCTACAAGGACGGCGCGAGTGCGAAGGCGAAGCTCCCGACGGGCGCGATGTATCGCATGCAGCTCGAACTTATCCGCTGGGGCAAGGAGCAGGGCGCGACCCGCCATGACCTCATCGGCACGCCGCCGAGCAACAAGCTCGACGACAAATCACACAGGCTGTTCGGAGTCGGGCAGTATAAGCTGCGGCTCTCAAAAGACGTGACCGATTTTGTGGGTACCCTCGATCTCGCGTTGCGACCGCGAAAAGTGATGCTGTGGAACACGGTGGGAGATCGGATCGCCCGTCGCCATACGCTCGCCATACGCAAGGACGTGTTCTACTAATGGCTTCAGCCCTCCAGCGTGCGAGCGCGATCATGGCGTCGGGCACCATGGTGTCGCGGATCCTCGGATTCGTGAAGACCGCGCTGCTGGGCATTGCGATCGGCCAGCTGTCGCGCTCGGCCGACGCGTTCGCGAACGGGAATATCCTCCCCAACACGCTGTACATGCTGCTTGCGGGCGGCATGCTCAACGCGATCCTCGTTCCGCAGATCGTGAAATCGGTGCAGCACGCCGACGGGGGCAAGGCGTACCTCAACAAGGTGCTCACGCTGGTGTCGGTCGCGCTGTTCGCGGTCACGGCGCTCGCGATGCTGGGTGCCCCCTGGATTCTGCAGTGGCTGACGCCCGGTTGGCCAGAGTCGCAGCGGGTTCTCGCGATCGCGTTCGCGTACTGGTGCATCCCGCAGATCATGTTCTACGGCTGGTACACAGTGCTGGGCGAGGCGCTCAACGCCAAGAACGTCTTCGGGCCGTTCACCTGGGCTCCGGCGATAGCGAACGTCGTCGCGATTGCCGGCATCGTCGTCTACATTGTGCTCTTTGGAACGAGCAATAACCCGCCCATCGAGAACTGGACCCCGCTGTCGATCGGCATTCTCGGCGGCAGCGCGACGCTCGGGATCGCGGCGCAGGCCCTGATCCTCATCGTGCCGTGGCGCAAGGCTGGGCTGTCGTTCCGACCGGACTTCAAGTGGCGGGGAGTGGGGCTCAAGCAGACCGGCAAGACCGCGTTCTGGGCGCTGCTCACCGCAACGCTCATGACGATCGGCGGGCTCGTCGCGACCCCGATTATGAATATGGCCTCGGGGGCAGGGCCAGCAACCGCGGCGCTGCAGAACATCTGGTTGGTGTTCATGCTGCCGCACTCGGTGATCGCGGTCTCCCTCGTCACCGCGTATTTCACTCGCCTGTCCGAGCTCGGCCAGACAGGCAACATGCCGGAGTTCCGCGAGGCCTATGTGTCGGCCGCGAAACAGGTGACGATGCTCATGCTGTTTGCCGCGACGCTGATGTTTATGGCCGCGCCGTTTGTCACGCGTGTGCTGTGGCCGACGGGGACCGACGAAGGAATCGAGGCGATGGCCCTCGTGATGCGCGTGTACTCGATCGGCCTGGCCTCGTACAGTCTGATGTTCACGACCCAGCGCGCATTCTTCGCGCTCTCGGATGCGCGCACCCCCTTCCTCTTCATCACCGCACAGCTCATTGCCCTGATCGGCGGGCTGCTCATCGCGGTGAACTTCGTCGAGGCCGCGCACATCGGCGTCACCTACGCCGCAATCTGGACGGCGTCGACGATCGGGCAGTCCTTGCTCGCGCTCTGGATGCTCAGGCGGCGGCTCGGCCGGATCGGCGGGCGCGGACTGCTCGCCGGGGTGGTGCGCTACGTGCTCGCCGCGATCCCCACCCTGATCGTTGGCATGCTGCTCTACGGGCTCGCTACGAGCTGGGCTCCTGACTATGGGATCGTGCTTGCCGTGGTGTTCGCGCTCGCGATTTCGCTGGTGATGGCGCTCGTCTATCTCGCGATGCTCGCGCTGCTGCGCGTCCCTGAGGTCCAGGGCATTGTTCGTCGGGTTGTGCGTCGGTAACGGGTGCGACGCCTGCCGGCCAGATTTCGGCTAGAAACCTTTCAAGTACTACTGGTAAGTTACGGGGCATGGTTGTTTCCGCCAGACCGGTTGCAGCACCGACGCGAAAAGGGAGCGAGACTTCACGATGACGAGTAAGCCACAGTCACGACTGCGCCGGAAGGCGGGGCTCACACTCGGGATAGCGGCAGTTGCCGTCATGCTCGTGAGCGGCGTTGGGCTCGGGCCGGTGTCGCCAGCCTCTGCGATCGTCTCCGATCTGCCCACGTGGCAGGACGTCGAGAAAGCGAAGCAGAACGAGGCCGCAGCTGCAGGCAAGGTCAAGGAGATCAAGGAACTCCTGGTCAAGGTGCAGCAGGAGGTCGACCGGACCCGCGCGGAATCAGAAGCCGCCGCCATGAAGTTCGACCAGGCCGCGAGCCAGCTTCGTGACGCGCAAGCGCGCATGGAGACTCTCGACACGCAGGCCGAGGCGAGTGAGGCCGAGGCCACGCAAGCATCAGAGCAGGCCGCGGCGCTTGTGTCTCAGATCTATCGTTCGGGCGGGGTGGATCGCAACCTCAGCCTGTTCCTCGAGTCCGACGGCAGCACGGCAGACGCGCTGCTCGATCGCCTCGCCCAAACTGAGAAGGCGACCGAGCGCAACACGACGATCTGGCAGAACGCAGAGCGCGCGATGAACTCCGCGAAGACCCTCAGCGAGCAGGCGGATTCCGCGCGCGCTGAGCGCGATCAGCTTGCGCAGGAAGCCGACGAGAACCGGGCGCGCGCAGCGGAGATCGCCAATGGCGTCCGTGAGAAGCAGCTTGAGCAGGAAGCGCAGCAGAAGCAGCTGCAGCAGCAGCTTGAAGCGCTGGAAGACAAGACCACCAACACGACCAAGGGGTACCAGGAGCGCCTGGTCCTCGAGGAAGAAGAGCGCAAGCGTATCGAAGCCGAGCGCCTTGAAGCAGAGCGCAAGTGGCTTGAAGCGGAGCAAGCGCGTCTCGAGGCTGAGCGCAGGGCTGCCGAGGAAGCCGCCAATGGCGGTGGCGGCAGCCCAGGCCCGAACCCGGGCCCCGGGACCGGGGGCGGTCCTGGTCCTGGACCGGGCCCCGGCACAGGCCCCGGGACCGGGGGCGGCACGACCTCCGGCTGGACGCGCCCGCTCTCCGGAGGTTACTGGATCTCCACCCTCTGGTGGGGCTACTACGGCCACACTGGCATTGACCTCGCAGTCAGCCAGGGCACCCCGATCTACGCGGCTGCCGCCGGAACCGTCTCGTTCTCGGGTTGGGCCGGCGGCTGGGGATACGGCAACATGGCGAGCATCGACCACGGTAACGGTGAGTCGACCCTCTACGCGCACATGCAGTACACCCCCTCGGTCGCGGCTGGCCAGTGGGTGGGAGCCGGCGCGACGATCGGTTATGTCGGCAGCACCGGAAACTCGACCGGTCCGCACCTGCACTTCGAGACTCTCGTTGGGGGAGTCCCGCAGGATCCCACGCCGTTTATGGGTGCTCGAGGCGTCTGGTTCTAGCAGCCGCTGAGGCACCACGGCGAGCGGCCTGGCATCAGCGAGTCTGAGGCCACGCCGCCGCCCGTGCGCCCATTGTCAGCGGTGCCTTGTACCGTATTCACATGGCCAAGAACGCTTCTTCGCGCGCGGGCTCTGCTCGATCCTCCAAATCGCAGGGCACCGGTGCGAAGGGTGCCCAAACGCGCGGCACCTCGGGCAAGGCGACGACTCGTACGTCTGCAACGACCAAGGTGCTGATGGTGGAAGACGAGCGCGAGGGGTTCATCGTGCGCGCATGGCAGGGCCTCTCGCATGCCGTCGGCGCTGGTGCACGGGCCTTCCGCTCTGAGCCGCTTGAGCCCGAGGCGCGGCGTGACGGTTTTCCGATGCTGCTCCTGCTGCTCGCGCTCATTGGCGCGATTATCGAGTGGTTCCTCATCGGCAACTCGGTTGCGGCGCAGCTCGACACCTGGACATTCGGAGCGCTCTTTGGCCGCATTGCCTTCGGGCTGCCCATCATCATGGCAGGCTTCGCGCTCTGGCTGTTTAACAACCCGTCGACGGTAAACGACAATCGCAGAATTGCCATCGGGCTGTTCATTGCCCTTGCCAGCGCCTCGGGGCTTTCGCACGTACTCGGAGGGGCACCGAAGCCCCGCGACGGCATGCCTGGCCTCGCCGAGGCCGGCGGTCTGCTCGGTTGGCTTATCGGTGCACCCCTGAACCTCGCGACCGTCTGGGTCGCAGTGCCCGTGCTCAGCATCCTGCTCGCGTTCTCGCTGCTCATCATCACGAAGACGCCCCCGAGCAAGATCGCGCACCGCATGCGCGAGGGCTACGCGTACCTGTTCGGGGCTCCCGCGCCGGAGCCGCGTGAAAAGGCGCAGCCGGTGGAGAAGCCTGCGGCCTCTGAGAAGCCCGGCGAGCTCTTCGACCACTCCGACGAGGCGAGCGGCTCGCTGCCGTGGTGGCGGCGAAACGCGACCGGGCGTGAAGAAGATCCCGACTACCTACCTGACCCCTCGGCTATCGAAGAGGTGCTGTCGCAGGGCGAAGAAGCCAAGGCAGGGGCATTCGAGACCGCGCTCGCGGCTGAGGAGCCCACGGACGTCTTCGACTCGGACCTCTTCGCAGGCCTTGACGGCCTCGAGGGGGTTGAGCAGGCCGCTGCCGGTGCTCGCCGCGGCTCCGGTCTCGGCGACGACTCCTTCGACAGCTTCGCCGACGAGCCTGCTGAAGATGCCGCGCCCGCATCCCAAGACCGCGAATTTAGTGTTGCCCCGCCGCATATGCCCGTGGCGCAGGCAGATTACGCGCTGCCCGAGCAGATGCTGCTCTCGGCTGGGCCCGCACCGAAGACCCACAGTGAGGCCAACGAGCAGATCATGGCCGCGGTTGCCCGCGTCTTTGAAGAGTTCAAGGTCGATGCGGTTGTCACCGGGTTCTCGCGCGGGCCGACGGTCACCCAGTACGAGGTAGAGCTCGGCCCGGGTGTGAAGGTCGAGAAGGTCACCGCGCTTTCGCGTAACCTCTCGTACGCCGTCGCCTCGAACGAGGTTCGTATTCTTTCGCCGATCCCAGGCAAAAGTGCGATCGGTATTGAGATCCCGAACAAGGACCGTGAGAATGTGGCGCTCGGCGATGTGCTGCGCTCGGCGAAGGCGCAGCGCAACACGCACCCGATGACCATCGGTGTCGGAAAAGACGTCAAGGGCGAGTTTGTGCTCGCCAACCTCGCGAAGATGCCCCACCTGCTCGTGGCGGGCGCGACGGGTTCGGGTAAGTCGAGCTTTATTAACTCGATGATCACGAGCCTGCTCATGCGCGCAACGCCGGCCGAGGTGCGCATGGTGCTGGTCGACCCGAAGCGCGTAGAGCTCACGGTCTACCAGGGCGTCCCGCACCTCATCACGCCCATCATCACCGCCCCGAAGAAGGCGGCGGAGGCGCTGCAGTGGGTCGTCAAAGAGATGGACATGCGCTACGACGACCTCGCGTCGTTTGGCTACCGCCACATCGACGACTTCAACGCGGCTGTCCGCGACGGATCGATCGTGCTTCCCGAGGGGAGCCAGCGCCAGCTGAAGCCGTACCCGTACCTGCTTGTCGTCGTCGACGAGCTCGCCGACCTCATGCTCGTTGCGCCGCGCGACGTCGAGGACTCGATCCAGCGCATCACTCAGCTCGCGCGCGCCGCGGGTATTCACCTGGTGCTCGCGACGCAGCGGCCCTCGGTGAACGTGGTGACCGGCGTGATCAAGTCCAACGTGCCGAGCCGCTACGCCTTCGCCGTCGCCTCGGGAACCGACTCAAGAGTCATCCTCGACGAGGTGGGTGCTGAACGCCTCATCGGGCAGGGCGACGGTCTGCTGCTGCTGAACGGTGAGTCGAGCCCCATCCGCGTTCAAGGTGCCTGGGTAGACGAAGGAGAGATCGCTCGAGTCGTGAAGCACGTCAAGGAGCAGGCGACACCCGAGTACCGCCCCGACGTTGCCCAGGTCGCGGAGAAGAAAGAGATCGACGCCGACATCGGTGACGACCTCGAGGTGCTCGTTGCGGCCATCGAGCTCGTCGTCACGTCGCAGTTCGGCTCGACGTCGATGCTGCAGCGCAAGCTCCGCGTCGGCTTCGCGAAGGCTGGCAGGCTCATGGACCTGATGGAGTCACGCGACATCGTCGGGCCCTCAGAAGGCTCGAAGGCGCGCGACGTGCTCGTCGCCCCCGAACAGCTGGCTGAGGTGCTGAACCGCATCCAGGGCGGCGGGGGATCCCCAGCCGCGTTCGGGCAGCAACCGGGAGGCGGTCAGCCCACGCAGGCTCCGTCCGCTGCACCCGGTGCGCCCGCTGCGCCGGTCGCGACCGTCGAGCCGTCCTATCAGGCTGCCGCGCAGGGTGTCCCGCACCAGTCCGCCCCTGCGCAGGGCGGCCCCTCGCAGTCGGCCTCCGAGGCCCACACCGACGTCTTGCTGCCTGCTGGCGGCGAGCACGGATTCGGTGCTGGTGCGGGTGCTGGTTTCGGAGCTGACGACCGCTACGACGACCCGCTCGCGCGCCGCGAGGCGGCTGCCCCCGAGGCCTACGACTACGGCGACAGCGACGACGACGAGGGCTCTGAGGACGCCTGGCAGCTCACGGGCCGCGACTAGCGCCTGGCTGCGCCACCCCGCCACCCCGCCGGCAAGTCCTGGTCAGTTTGCGCCACTGAGACCCCGAAACCCCCGAGCCGTGTGGCGCTCACTGACCACGAGTTGGCTGCCGGATTTCTGCTTCGCCGCCGCGGCTCTGCTGCCGCAGCAGTGCAGACCGTCCGCGCGCTGCCAGCCAACCACACCGCACGCACGCCGAATCCTCCCGCGGCGAAAGGCGGGTTCAGCGATCGATGTGGGACTTCACCAGCCAGAGTGTATCCTCGGCCAACTCCAAGCGGAACTCGTGGGTTTCGCTGTTGGAAGCAGCAGCCGCCACCGTGACACGCGCTGCGGTGGCAAGGTTTCCGGAGGCCTCATCTAACACCTCGATGGAGAAGCGGTCTACCGGCAGCTGCCCAAGGTCTAGAGATTCTCCACCCGGAAGAGTGAAAGCTGCGAAAGCCTGCGTTGCTCCGGAGAAATCTGCTCCGAGCGTGTCGAGAGCTTCTCTGCGGAGGGCTCCAAGTTTGACAGAAAGCTCATACCCGGATGACTGACCGCGCAGCACCAGCGAGTGTTTCCGAGCGCCCCAGCCGAGTGCCGGACGTGTCTCACGGACGTCGTACCCGAAGAGCGATAGTTCATCGCCGTCGATGGCGACTCTGATCGCACTCATGCGTTCAATGTCTTCACCGGATTGCGCCAAGCTTGACAGCCAACCTGGATAAGGCGGATTGTGTCCCCCCGTCAATGTCGCCTCGAAATACCTCCTTGGGGTGCCCCCTCCGGCGAGTGCTGCGAGTGCGCCAGCAAAAGCGAGGAAGAGCTTGCGATAGCCGCCAGCGACGTTCGATGAAACATAGTGCGTCTTGTAGCGAACGACGGCAGCCGCAGTCGGCTCAACAACTGCTGCATCGGAGAGAAGGAATGTGGCGTGGTTGCGCAGTTCTTGTCTATTGCTGACCTCGAGGAGCAAGCGAGCCGCAATGTTTTCGGTGCTTAAGGTCCCCGGGAATGGAACTGCTGAGAATTCTTTTGGACCTGCCACAAAGACTGCCGAACTCCCGGGGAACCTCTTCCAGAGTGCGGACGCAAGCTCCCAGCTGCCTGGCATCCCTATGATAAGGGTCTGGTCTGCAGCTACTCCGAGCCTCCCGATGACACTGTTGAGATGTCCAGCCTGGGCCGGCTCGAGAACGTGGTCGATGGCTACGATCCACCCCATCGTGGCGTCGAACAGCTCCGTGCTCGTTGCCATTGGGAGTCCGACCACCACCAGAGCAGAGGAGAGCGCGAATCTCGGGGTTCGAACGCGCACTTCATCTATGGACAGCCACTCTTCATTTGCGAAGCGCTGGCCAGAGATATCGCAATCCATGAAGCTAGGGTCGAAAGAACTGTTAGCTGCCATAGTAAATCCGCTCTTGAATGCCAGGGATAAGTGAGGCGTTTCCGACGCGCTTCAGAAGTGATGAGAGCATCGAGTCAGATTCCTGAAGCCCGAGGAGAGAAAGTCGCGCATAGCTAGCTGGGGTCCAAGAGTTGTGGAGAGAGATGATGCCACCGGGAGCTTGCGCGACTCTCGCTAAGGTCTGTCCATCCACGGGCTGCGTGAACCAGAATCTCTCGTACTTCTCACGAGCAGTTCCGTCAGTAAGGTCAGCGTAGGCTAGCTCTGGCGTGGCGAGTGACGTCACCACGTCCAGGCGCTTGGAGAGCTTAGCGTTCGATGGGTCATTGATCATTGGTTGAAGAATCGAGTTTCCCACGTATGACCATGAGTCGTCATCATCCCAGTTGGTTACTCGCTGGAAGAGTGCGTTTTGCCACCTCGACACCACAGTCCCCCCTCTTGGCGAGCCAATGACACCGATATGGACTCCGAGCTCAGCCTCATTCCCGAAGAATCTGAACACATCCTCGTTGTCGGGGGTGTTGAAGAATGGGCTGGCAGCTTCGTTCACAAGTACGGAATCGATATCTAGGAACAAGCCACCGTACTTATAGAGAAACGCGGCCGAAACGATGTCAGACTGCTTCGGAAAGCTGAACCGGCGGAGGCTTTGGAGGTCGATGAGGTCCCCGAGGTAGCGCGAGACGTTCGAATGGTTGAGAAAGAGGATCTCGTCAAGATCTACATACTCGGCCCAAGAGCTTACGCACCAGGCGAGGTAGGAGGGAGGTTCTGCTCCCTCCCAATAACAACAAAAACTCTTCATGTCTCTGCTTCCGTCGAGTGTGTGTTCTCGCGGGAATCCTACAGGAGGGCAGGGGTTTTCAAGGTCAAATCTGGCACGAGGACCGAACTTGATAGACCTTTCTCAGGGGCAGCCGGTGCGAGCACACGTGCAGTAGTTTCTGGCGTCCGAGTTTTCCTCAGAGCTCGAAGGCGCAGGAGTTGCCGGCGAATTCCAGCCGGCAAGTCCTGGTCAGTTTGCGCCACTGAGACCCCGAAACCCCCGAGCCGTGTGGCGCTCACTGACCACGAGTTGGCTGCGAACATGCCGCACGGCGGATGCGAGCATGCCGCACGCCGGCGACCACGCCGGCGACCACGCCGGCGAACACACCGCCCGCCAGCCGCAACACCGCCGCACCCCAGACCCTCCCGCAACCGGTGCGAGTAGAGTTGACGCATGAGCACTCAGGCGGTTAGCGGCGCAAAGCCAAGCAATTGGAACGCGCCGAATATCATCACGATGACGCGGATTGTCGCGACGCCGTTCTTCCTCTGGCTGCTGCTGGCCGCGGGCGACAGTGTCGCCATGCGGTGGGGAGCCGCCGCATTCTTCGTGATCGCGATCGCCACCGATGCCCTCGACGGTTACCTCGCGCGCTCCCGCGGCCTGATTACCGACCTGGGTAAGCTGCTCGACCCCATCGCAGACAAAGCGCTCACGGGCGCTGCGCTCGTTGGGCTCGCAATCATCGGCGAGCTGCCGTGGTGGATCGTCGTGCTCGTGCTGATTCGCGAGGTGGGGATTACGATCCACCGCCTGATGATCGTGAGTGACGTCGTTGTCGCCGCCGACTGGATGGGCAAGCTGAAGACCGTTGCCCAGGCGGTCGCGATCTCCCTCGCGCTCACGCCGCTCGCGCACCTCGCCGGCGCGGCGGGCACGGTGTTTACCTGGGTGAATATTGTCACGATGACCATCGCGGTGCTGCTGACGCTCGCAAGCGGGATCGACTACATCGTTGCGTTCGTGCGCGGGCGAGGGGCTGCTGCGCGCAATGCATGACCCGGGGGCGGTAGCTGCTGAGGTCGTCGCGCGCGCCTCCACGCTCGGGGTGCGCATCGCCGCTGCAGAGTCGCTCACCGGGGGACTGTTGGCCGCTGCAATTGTTTCCGTCCCCGGCGCTTCCCGGGTCTTCAGCGGTGCCGTTGTTGCCTACGACACGGAGCTGAAGGCCTCGCTGCTGGGTGTGGACGCTCAGCTTCTGCTGGATCGCGGACCGGTTGACGGGGCGGTCGCGCGGCAGATGGCCGACGGTGCGCGGGAGGCCTGCGCCGTTGCGGGTCGCGGGAGCGCGGGGGATCCCGGAGCCTCGAGGCATGTTCCCGCCGATATTGGCGTCGCAACAACGGGGGTCGCCGGGCCTGCCCCGGACCCGCAATCGGGCCAGCCCGCGGGGACGGTGTGGCTGGGAATCAGTTCGATCCTCGGCTCGCGGGCGGTCGCGCTCGCGTGTGCGGGTGAGGATCGGGAAGCGATCCGCATGGAGTCCGTGCGGGCTGCGCTTGAGCTCGTGCTCGCTGAGCTGAAAGCGCTCGAGGCCACTCAAACACAGTCATTTCCTGGAAATCGCTGAGAATTCACTAAAACCTGAGCGCACTGGACTCAGGTTCAGGGGGAATCGGGAATAGACCGGGTAGTCTCTTGGTTGTTCCCAGTGTCACCACAAGTGACGGCGAGTGCCGAATCGGTGTTTGCCGGGTAAAGTAACATGCACAACCATCAACTGGTTGTGCAGATTCAAGGAGGTTGCACATGCTGCTAGTACGTCAAGAAATCGGTGATGTGCTTCGCGACTTCCGTCTGCAGAAGGGGCGCACGCTCCGACAGGTCGCTGGCGATGCCAGTGTCGCACTCGGATACCTCAGCGAGGTAGAGCGCGGGCAGAAGGAAGCTTCGAGCGAGATTCTTGCTGCCGTCGCAGACGCGTTGGACACCCCACTCTCAGTCATCTACGGCGAGGTCAGCGAGCGACTCGCTATCGTCGAGGGGCTTTCGCTCCCGATGCCAAGCCGCGTTCCGGACACGGTGCCTGTCGATCTCGTATCCGGGTACGGGTCCGAGCTGATTTCCCGCTAGCGGGCGATGCGTCATCGCGCGTTCCGCATTGCGGTAGCCGAGGAGTTTGGTGAGGCGCACTCAGGTGTGCTGTTGCGCGACTATTGGCTCGCATCCCTCGGGACAACACCCGATGATGCGCTGGCGCGGGGCGTCCCCCCACGAGAGGTGTGGGAGGCGCTCTGCGCAGAATTTGAGGTTCCTGAGGCGCGCCGACACGGGCGTGGCCTCAGTGATCCACAGGAGAAATGACCCTATTGCGCGACACGCCGTCGCGCCGTATTCGAAGATGTGTTCGAAGAGTGTTATCTTCGTCCACAGGTAGCAAACTGCTCTGAATGATTCACAGTCTGGTGCCTCCGACGCTCAATGTCGGGGGTCCCGTCTAGGTTTTACAGACAGGGAGATACCCAGCCTTGTCAGCACCGAGAAGCGGTGCCGTGACAGTCGGTAGGCAGCAATCAGCGGAAGATCCGCGCGAATACGAAGGAAGTCATCATGGCAGCACCAAAGGACCGCGAGAAGGCACTCGAATCGGCACTCGCCCTCATTGACCGCCAGTTCGGCAAGGGCGCAGTGATGCGCATGGGTAGCCAGGAGCGGCAGGCTGTCGAGGTGATTCCGACTGGTTCGGTCGCACTCGACGTTGCGCTCGGCATAGGCGGGCTTCCCCGTGGCCGCATTGTCGAGATCTATGGGCCTGAGTCGTCAGGTAAGACGACGCTCACCCTGCACGCAATTGCGAATGCGCAGCGCGCCGGAGGCATCGCAGCATTTATCGATGCGGAGCACGCGCTCGATCCGGAGTACGCGAAGAAGCTTGGCGTTGACATCGACGCGCTGCTCGTAGCGCAGCCGGACACCGGTGAGCAGGCGCTTGAGATCGCTGACATGCTCATCCGATCGGGTTCGGTCGACCTTGTGGTTATCGACTCGGTAGCGGCGCTTGTGCCGAAGGCTGAAATCGATGGCGATATGGGCGACAGTCACGTCGGCCTCCAAGCGCGACTCATGTCGCAGGCGCTCCGCAAGATCACGGGCAGTCTGAGCTCGACGAAGACGACTGCAATCTTCATTAACCAGCTCCGCGAGAAGATCGGTGTCTTCTTCGGCAGCCCGGAGACCACCTCCGGTGGTAAGGCGCTGAAGTTCTATGCGTCGGTGCGCCTCGATATTCGCCGCATTCAGACGCTGAAGGACGGCCAAGACGCGGTGGGTAACCGCACGCGCGTAAAGGTCGTCAAGAACAAGATGGCCCCGCCCTTCAAGCAGGCCGAGTTCGACATCCTGTACGGCGTCGGCATCTCCCGCGAGGGCTCGCTCATTGACTACGGTGTTGAGCAGGGCCTCGTGAAGAAGAGCGGAGCGTGGTACACCTACGACGGCGATCAGCTGGGCCAGGGCATGGAGAACGCACGCCGCTACCTCATCGCGAACCCCGACACCGCGCTCGAGATCGAAGAGAAGATCCTCACGAAGCTCAGCGTGAACGGTCGCACCGAAGAGGTGCCGGCCGAAGCCGAAGCGGCGACTCCCGCGAAGGCTGAAGCGCCCGCAAAGGCACAGGCCGCTGCGAAGGCAGCCGCAACCGCCGCCGCGAAGGGCGAAGACCTCGCAGCGAGCGCATAACGATGGCTGTGCGGTTTCTGCCGCCTCCCGAGGAACGGCCCACGCCGCATCGGGAGGACACGGGGAATCTCGCTGAGGTCATCGAGTTCCGCAGCAAATTGAGGCGACCCGAGCCCGTAGCCGACGCGGAGGCCGAGCCAGCATCGGCTCCGCCCTCGGCGTGGGCCTCGACCCCTGAGCGCAGCGACGGGCCGGGCTCCACCTCCGGGTGGGCCCAGGCCCCGCGCTCCGCGGAGGCAGCGCCTGCTGGTGCTGGTGCGCCTCTCGCTTCCGGTACTGGCACTGACGCAGACGCCGATACAGACGCAGACGCAGATGCCGCTGCGGCTGCCGGTGATGACGGGGGAGCGCCTGCCACGCACAGTTGGGCGCGCCTCATCGAGGCACCGTTTGGGCGTTCTCGGAACGCTGGAACGCACGGCGTCTCTGGGGCTGGGCTCGATGGGTCCGTGGAGACTGATGCTGAGACCGACACCGAGTCGGGGACAGATACCTGGTCAAGGTTGGGGCCCGCCGTGGAACCGGGGTTCGCTCAGGATCCCGGATTCGCCCAGGAGCTTCCCGAAGAGCCCGAAGACCTCGAAGACGGGCCGACCGCCTACGAGACCGCAGTGAAGCTGCTGGCCCGCAAGCCGCTCTCGAGCGGCGAGCTGCAGCGCGCCCTCGTCGCCGCAGGGCACCCCGAGATCGATGCTGAAGAGGCCGTGGCAAAGTGTGAAGACTCGCTGTACCTCGACGATGTCGACCTCGCGAACTCAGTGGCAACGAAGTTGCGTGACTCTAAGGGCGAGAGCAAGGCACGGATCCGGCAGAAGCTGCGGGAACGCTACCTCCCTGATGCCGCTATTGAGGCGGCCCTCGAGGGGCTCGACGACGACGCGGAGCTGGAGCTGTTGAAACAGACCGCGGTAGACCGGGCGAGGCGAATGACTGGGCTCGACCGGCAGACAGCCGAACGGCGCCTGCTTGGCTTCCTCGCGCGGCGAGGCTGGTCAGGCGAGCGGGCGACGCGTGCCGCGAAGGAGGCCCTCGACGGTGCCGGCAGCTCGGGAGGGGGCCGCGGCACGGTGCGCTTCCGTTAACCGGGCACGATTCTTGACCTCACCGCTGCGCCGGTAGAATCGACGCTATGCCTACCGTCGAAGCAGTGAAGATTGAATCGTCGCCAGCAGCGATCCGTGCAGACGGGACGCCCCGCAGCTATACGGTGCGCACGCTCGGGTGCCAGATGAACGTGCACGACTCCGAACGGATGTCGGGCTCGCTCGAGGCCGCAGGCTACGTCCCAGCAGAGAGCGCAGACAACGCCGACGTCTACGTCATCAACACCTGCGCCGTGCGCGAGAACGCCGCGAACAAGCTCTACGGCAACCTCGGCATGCTCGCGCAGGTGAAGCGGGAGCGCGCGGGCATGCAGATCGCCGTTGGCGGCTGCCTCGCCCAGAAAGACCAGGGCGATATCGTCGAGAAGGCCCCCTGGGTCGACGTCGTCTTCGGTACCCACAACATGGGGTCACTGCCGACGCTGCTTGAGCGCGCCCGCCACAACGAAGAGGCGCAGGTCGAGATCCTCGAGTCTCTCGAGGTGTTCCCGTCGACGCTCCCGACCAAACGCGACTCCGCGTCAAGCGGCTGGGTGTCGATTTCCGTCGGGTGCAACAACACCTGCACATTCTGCATCGTGCCCTCGCTGCGGGGCAAGGAAAAGGATCGCCGTCCCGGCGACATCCTCGCCGAGGTGCAGGCACTCGTCGACGACGGCGCGATCGAGGTCACACTGCTCGGGCAAAACGTCAACACTTACGGCGTCGAATTCGGCGACCGGCAGGCGTTCGGCAAGCTGCTGCGCGCCATGGGCGAGATCGAGGGGCTGGAGCGGGTGCGCTTCACCAGCCCGCACCCCGCAGCCTTCACCGACGACGTCATCGCGGCGATGGCCGAGACACCGAACGTGATGCCCTCCCTGCACATGCCGCTGCAGTCGGGCTCGGACACGATTCTCAAGGCGATGCGCCGCTCGTACCGCTCCAAGAAGTTCCTCGGGATCCTCGACGACGTGCGCGCACGCATCCCCGGCGCCGCGATCACGACCGACATCATCGTCGGATTCCCAGGCGAAACCGAAGAAGACTTCGCCGAGACCATGCGGGTCGTCGAAGAGTCACGCTTCGCGAGCGCATTCACGTTCCAGTATTCGATCCGCCCAGGCACACCTGCGGCAACGATGGAAGACCAGATCCCGAAGGAGGTCGTGCAGGAGCGCTTCGAGCGGCTCGCAGCCCTCCAAGACCGGATGTCGCTCGCCGAGAACGAGGCGCTCATCGGCAACACCGTCGAGATCCTCGTCGCCGCGAGCGAGGGCCGCAAAGACGGCGAGACGCACCGGCTTTCAGGCCGTGCGCCCGACAACCGGCTCGTGCACTTCACAGTTCCTGAGGGGGCCGAGACGCCTCGGCCCGGCGACATGGCCACAGCCACGATCACCAGTGCTGGCTCGTTCTTCGTGGTCGCCGACGACACCTCGACGTATGCGGTGCGCCGCACGCGCGCGGGTGACGCGTGGGATCGCCGCCAGGCCGAGAGCTGCGGCGTGCCAGCACCGGCGAGCGCCGGCGCTACCGGCGCAGGCCGCGCGGTCAACCTCGGGCTCCCCACGCTCCGCATCGGCGAATAGTGGCGACGCTCTGGGCGATCGTCGGCGCGACCGGCACCGGCAAATCCGAGGCCTCACTCGACCTTGCCGAGCGCCGCGCGGCGATCACGGGCGCACAGCCCGAGATCGTGAACGCCGACGCCATGCAGCTCTACCGTGGAATGAGCATCGGCACCGCGAAGCTCCCGGTGGGGGAGCGGCGGGGGATCCCACACCACCTCTTCGACGCATTCGACCCGCGGGAAGAAGCGACCGTGGCGGCGTACCAGCCTGCCGCGCGAGAGCGCATCTCCGAGATTCTCGCGGGCGGCGCTGACGCGATCCTCGTCGGTGGATCAGGGCTCTACGTCTCGAGCGTCATCTTCGACTTCCAGTTTCCGCCGCGCGACGACGCCGTGCGGGCGGGCCTCGAGGCTGACCTTGAATCGCGCGGCGTAGCGCCCCTCGTCGAACGGCTCCGAGCACTCGCGCCAGACGTCGCTGCGGCCGTCGACCGGCGCAACCCGCGGCGCGTGGTGCGGGCGCTCGAGGTCGCGCTGCTCGGCGGCGACGCGCGGGTGACCCTCCCGAGCGAGCCCGAATACTGGAACGCGGGGGAGTCGCACGATGCGACCCGCATCATCGGGGTCTCTTGCGAGCGCGAGGTGCTCACGGAGCGCCTCGATCGCAGGGTCGAGCGGATGTGGGCTGACGGCATGCTCGACGAGGTTCGCGGCCTGATTCCGTATGGGCTGGAGCAGGGTAAGACCGCGAGCCGCGCGATCGGCTACGCGCAGGCTCTTGCCGAGCTCCGCGGTGACATGAGCGAGGCCGAAGCCATCGCTGAGACGCAGGCGCTCACGCGACGCTACGCCCGCAGGCAGGTGAGCTGGTTCAAGCGGTACCCAGGCGTGCAGTGGATCGACCAGACCGCGGGGCGGGATCTTGCCGCGCTCGAGATTGCGAGCGCGACAGCAGGCGCGTAACGACGCTCGCCCGTGACGCCGTGACGCCGTGACGCCGTGAGACTGTGAAGCCGTCGAACCCTAGCGCCGCGCCTTGCGGTACGACTCCAGCGAGCCGAACCCGGCCGCGATGACGCCGAACAGCACGCCGGCGATCGGCCAGATGATCCACGAGTCGCCCCAGGCGTCCCAGAGGAAGCTCCACGCGAGGTAGCCGAGGGTCACGATCGGCCAGTAGAAGCTCGCGATCACGCCCACCACGCTGTGCTCGTCATCGCCGTCTGCGGCCCCGAAGCCTCCGGTCGCCGCCGCGCCTGCACGCTGCGTGAGTATGCCGGCGGTCTCCTCGGCCCAGTTCGCGGGGAGGAACACGAGCAGCCCGGCTGCTACGATGAGGAGTGACATCGTGACTGCGGCACCGCTCCAACCGCTCGGGAGAACGATCGTTGACATGACGGGGATGATGGCGAGAATCCAGAGCCCGATCGCGGCCTGCAGGCACCCGTTGCGGCGGCGCGCGAACTGCTGGGAGAGGGCGTTGGCCCAGCTCGTGACCTCGGGTGAGACGCTGAACTGGCCGTGCTCAATCCGAGCGAAGGCCTTGAGCTGCTGCGACCGGCCGACGAGTAGCAGCACGCCGACCGCGACGCAGAGGAGCAGCGCGAGTATCCCGACGAAGCTCCCGATGCGCTGCTCGCCGCTCGGCCAGAGTGTCGTGAGCGCGACCAGCAGGGCGGGGCCGCACACGAACAGTGCGACCGCGCTGCCGAGCCTCGGGGCGGTCTCTTGGCGCAGCTGGGCGTAGGCCTTCGCCTCCGCAAGGGGAAGCGGCGGGTACACCGGGGGCGGCGGAGCGGGCAGCGGCTGCGCAGGCGGCTGCGAGTACTCGGAGGGTCGCGCGCCGGCCGCGCCTGGCGTCGCCGATCCTGGCAGCCCTGTGGCCCTCGCCGTAGGCGGCGCGACCTGGCCCGTAGCCTGATCCTGCGGGTGGATCTCGCGGGAGATCCCGAGCACGGGGGCGAGCTCGTCGAGATTGCCGAACTCCGTGATGACTTTGCCGACTGCCTCGTTTTCAGAGAGACCGTCGGCGATGGCCGCGGCGTAGGCATCCTCCATCATGGCCTGGAGCTCCGCGCGCGCCTCGCTCATGCGCGGACTGGCCGGGTAGGCTCCGAACATGGTTTCGAGGTAGGCGATGATGGCGTTCACGAGGATGCTCCTTCGACAAAGCGGTCGACGACAGACTTGGTGATTTCCCACTCGGCGAGTTTCTCGTCGAGGTGGGAAAGCCCCAGGGCGGTGATTTGGTAGTAGGTTCGCGGCTTGCCAGAGTCGGAGGCTCCGGGGAACGAGGTGACCAGCGCCGATGTCTCGAGCCGTTTCACGGCCGAGTACAGGGTGGTCTGCTTGATTGCGTACTCGTTGCCCGCCACCGCGCTGATCTGTTGCGCGAGGTCGTAGGCGTACGAGGGGCGCCTTCGCAGCAGGGACAGCACCATGAGGTCGACGTACCCCCGTATGGCATCGGCACCGATCACGTGATTCTCTCTCTTCGCAGCGAAATGTGGGTGCGGTCGCCGCACTCACTGCGTCCAACGTACTACGCTAGACGTAGTACGTCAAGCGAATCCCAGGCCGGCGTACGGTAGCGTAATTGACAGCACCGCGCCGAACCCCCTTCGAAGGAGCCGTCAATGACCACACTCACGTTCACCAAGGGCCACGGCACGGGCAACGACTTTGTGCTCATCACCGATCCCGATGGCGCACTCGATCTCACTCCCGAGCGTGTGCGATTCCTCTGCGATCGCCGCTTCGGCGTGGGGGCCGACGGCGTGATCCGGGCAGTGCGCTCGAATGCGATCGCCGAGGGAGCCGCGATCCTCGCCGAGGAGCCAGACGCCGTGTGGTTCATGGACTACCGCAACGCCGACGGCTCGGTCGCAGAGATGTGCGGCAACGGGATCAGGGTGTTCGCCCACTACCTCATCACCGAGGGCCTCGTCGCCCCCGAACGCAGCGATACGCTGCCGCTGGGAACTCGCGCGGGCGTGCGCGACGTGCTGGTGGGTGCCGCCGGCTACACAGTGGATCTCGGCCGCTGGCGACTCGGCAAGGAGCGGCTCGTCGCCGCAGCGGGACTCGAGGTCGCGCGGCCCGGGCTCGGGATCGAGGTCGGGAACCCGCACGTGGTGACGGTGCTTGCTGACGAGGCCGAGCTCGACGGGCTGCAGCTCGAGACCGCCCCAAGCTTCGAACCCGAGCCCGAGGCCGGGGCGAACGCGGAGTTTGTCGTTCCCGCGGATCCCTTCCTGAAGAACGGCGTCGCCCACATTCGAATGCGTGTCTTCGAGCGCGGCGTCGGCGAGACACAATCGTGTGGCACCGGAGCCGCGGCCGCTGCCCTCGCGTTCAGACACTGGGGCGGCGACCAGATGCCGAATAGCTGGAGCGTCACCGTGCCCGGAGGCCGCCTCGGGGTGCGAATGTTTGCGACCGAGGAGGGGGAGCACGTCTCGCTTTCGGGGCCCGCCGAGCTCGTCTACCGTGGCGAGATCGAGCTGCCGTAACTCGGGCCCAGCACCTGCAGCTGAGGTCATGCGGGCCTAGCTCTGGGGGCTGAACTCCTGCGGGCTGAGCCCCTGCAAGGCCTAGTCCCTGCGGGACGCCCGAATCACGTGAAAGCCCTTCTTGCGGGCCGCGCGGTCGACGGCAAGATCAGGGAAGGTGTCGCCGATCCACCGCTGCAGCGAGTCGGCCCCGAGGTGCTTCGCGACGACAAGGTATGCGCTCGCGCCGGGAGCGAGCCGGGGCAGCCAGGTCTCGAGGATGCCGTGCAGCACCTCCTTGCCGACGCGGATCGGCGGGTTCGAGCGAATCTCAGCGAAGACAAGGTCGGCGGGCACCTCGTCAGGCGACGCAATGTGCACGTTCGTGAGGCCGAGCAGTTCGGCGTTCTGGCGGGTGAGTTCGCGGGAGCGTTCGTTCACGTCGACGGCCCAGACTTCGCGTTCCGGGTGCGCGAGCGCGGCGTCGAGCGCGATCGGGCCCCAGCCCGAGCCGATGTCGAGGATCGGGCGGCTCGCAGGATCCGGCACCAGCGCAGAGAGGCCGCCGAGCGCCGTGAGTAGGATCGCGGTGCCCTGGTCGAGGTGCTCCGGGCTGAAGACGCCGCCCGCGGTCCTGACGCGGCGGGTGACGCCCTGAAGTTCGATCTCGATCTCGCGCGGGGTGAAGTCGCCCGCGGGTGACTCGGAGAAGTAGTGCTGATTCACGTGGTCAAGTATCGCAGGGCCGGGCGGCTCGGGCGTGCCCGAAGCGAACATCAGTGCCGGAATCGCCCGCGCACCGTACACTTGGTAAGCACATGAGTGATTTCATTGAAGACCAGACTGATGAGACCGTGACCGGCGACGCCGCCGAGTCGAACACTACCGCGCCAGCTCCCGAATCGGGTGCTGCTGACGCGACCACCGACCCGCTCGAGCGGGTGCTTCGCCGCGCCTCCGGCAGCGGCGCCGCCGTGATCCGCGACCTCTCTGAGGCGCAGGCCCTCGGCAGCTCGGCGCACGACAACCTCGACGCCGGCGATCACGGGATCCAAATGGACCGTGAAGATCGTGCGTCGCTCACCCGCGTCGCCGGCCTGTCCACCGAACTCGAAGACGTCACCGACGTCGAGTACCGCCAGCTGCGACTCGAAAACGTCGTGCTCATCGGTATCTACAACTCGGGCCGCTCGCAGTCCGCGCAGGATGCGCTCGAAGAGGCAGAGAACTCGCTCCGCGAGCTCGCGGCCCTCGCTGAGACCGCCGGGGCGACCGTGCTCGACGGCGTGCTCCAGCGCCGCGCAACCCCGGACCCCGCGACCTACCTCGGCAAGGGCAAGGCGCAGGAGCTCGCCGAGCTCGTGCAAGCGCTCGGCGCGGACACGGTGATTGCCGACGACGAGCTCGGGCCCAGCCAGCGGCGCGTGCTCGAGGACGTCGTGAACGCGAAGGTCATCGACCGCACCACCGTGATCCTCGACATCTTCAGCCAGCACGCGAAGAGCCGCGAGGGCAAGGCGCAGGTCGAGCTCGCGCAGCTCGAATACCTGCTGCCCAGGCTCCGCGGCTGGGGCGAGTCGATGTCGCGTCAGGCGGGTGGCCAGGTGGGCGCTGCCGGCGCGGGCATGGGCTCGCGCGGCCCCGGTGAGACGAAGATCGAGCTCGACCGCCGGCGCATCAACACCCGGATGGCCAGGCTGCGCAAGCAGATCGCTGAGTTCGCTCCCGCCCGCGAGGCGAAGCGCGCCAACCGCAAGCGCGGCGAGGTGCCGTCGGTCGCGATCGCCGGGTACACGAACGCGGGCAAGTCGAGCCTGCTCAACCGGCTCACCGGCACGCAGGAGCTCGTACAGAACCAGCTGTTCGCGACGCTCGACACCGCTGTGCGGCACGCGGAGACCACCGACGGGCGCACGTTCACCTACGTGGACACCGTCGGCTTCGTTCGCAACCTCCCGCACCAGCTCGTCGAGGCCTTCCGCTCGACGTTTGAAGAGGTGGGCGACGCAGATGTGATCCTCCACGTCGTCGACGGCTCGCACCCGGATCCGGAGGCGCAGCTCGCGACCGTGCGCGAGGTCATCGCAGAGGTTGACGCGCAGGCGATCCCCGAGGTCGTCGTGTTCAACAAGGCCGACCTCATCGACGATTCGCGACGGATGCTGCTCCACGGGCTCGCGCCCGACGGGGTCTTCGTGTCAGCCCGCACGGGAGAGGGCATCGAGGAGCTCAAGGCTCGGATCGACGCCGCACTCCCGACGCCCGACCGCGAAGTCACCGTCGTGGTGCCGTACGACAGGGGAGACCTCGTCGCCGAGCTGCACGAGCGCAACCGCATCCTCGAACTCGACTACGCCGAGGAGGGCACGCGTGTGCGCGCGCTCGTCACCCCTGAGATGTTCTCGAAGCTCGACGACTTCCTCGTCTAGCGCACTGTCGCCCGCTTCCCGCCCTGTTCCCGCGTAACACTTCGTCGCACGCGGTAACAGGGCGCAACTCGGGCCCGCGAGCCCCCGCCTTCCAGGTACTTTTGCTGCACACGGGCACACTGAACCGCCCGTCTCACGCACCGCACTGCACCTGACGGAGGGCCCACCATGACCGCAGCACCACTTCCCAACGCCACGATCCTCGGCTACCCGCGGATCGGCCGCCGCCGCGAACTCAAGCGTGCCGTCGAATCGTTCTGGGCGGGGCGCATCGGCGAGACCGAGCTCGTCGAGACCGCGAGCCAGCTGCGCGCCGACACGCGTGCCCGACTCGTTGAGCTCGGCCTGCCGGCAGCAGGCGGCGCGGTGCCCGAGAGCTTCAGCTTCTACGACCAGGTGCTCGACGCGACGCTCGCGCTCGGCGCGATCCCCGAGCGCTTCGACGCGAGCGGCTCAGACCTCGACACGTACTTCACGCTCGCCCGCGGCAACGCCGAACATCAGCCGCTCGAGATGACTAAGTGGTTCGACACGAACTACCACTACAGCGTGCCCGAGATCGACGAGCGCACCCCGTTCGCCGCGAACCCAGCGCAGCTCGTCGCCCAGGTCGCGGAGGCGGCAGCGCAGGGGATCGAATCCCGCCCCGTGCTCGTCGGCCCCGTCACCTACCTGCTGCTCGCGAAGGCGGCAGACGGCGCGCCTGCGGGCTTCGACCCCATCGACAGGCTCGATGAGGTCACCGCGATCTACGCTGAGCTGCTGCAGGCGCTCGCCGCAGCGGGCGCGACCTGGGTGCAGCTCGACGAGCCCGCGCTCGTGTCGGACTCGCTCCGCACCACGCGCGACGAAACCCTCGCCCTCGTTGAGCGCGCGTACGGCGTGCTTGGAGCCGCGCAGGGCGGCACCGCCCGCCCGCGGATCCTGCTCACCGCCCCATACGGCGACGCATCCCGCGCCCTCGTGCGGCTCGGCGCGCTCCCAGTGGAGGCCGTGCAGACGGACCTCGTGCGCGGCACCCTTCCCACGGCTGCCCTCGCCGACGGCTCCCTCGCGCAGTCCTTCGCCGACACCCAGCTCGTTGCGGGCGTCGTTGACGGCCGCAACATCTGGCGCACCGACCTCCGGGCAGCGTTCGCGACGCTTCGCTCGCTCGCAGAGGCGGGCATCGATGTCGCTGTCGGCACCTCGAACAGCCTGCAGCACGTGCCGCACGACGTTGCGGACGAGCAGCAGCTCGACGCGCGCCTGAAGTCGTGGCTGGCGTTTGCCGACCAGAAGGTCGAACAGGTCGCACTGCTCGCCCGCGGCCTCTCAGGGGGTGCCGCCGCGATCGAGGCCGAGCTCGCCGAGGTGGATCGGGTGCTCGCAGACCGCGATGAAGCTCCCGGCGTCCACGTCTCTGCGATCCGCGACAGGGCTACGGCCGCGGGCGAGGCCGACCGCAACCGAGCTGCCGAAGAGGATCGCCGCAGCGCGCAGCGTGGCCTGAACATCCCGCAGTTGGCAACGACGACGATCGGCTCGTTCCCGCAGACCGGCGAGATCCGCAAGGCGCGCTCGGCCTTTGTGAAGGGCGAGATTGACGAGGCAGCGTACGAAGGTTTCCTGCGCGAGGAGATCGAGCGGGTGATCCGCCTGCAGGAGGAGATCGGGCTCGACGTGCTCGTACACGGCGAGGCCGAGCGCAACGACATGGTGCAGTACTTCGCCGAGCTGCTGGGCGGCTTCGCGGTCACCGAGCACGGCTGGGTGCAGTCCTACGGGAGCCGGGCGACGAGGCCGTCGATCCTCTGGGGCGATGTCTCGCGCCCCGCGCCGATGACGGTGCGCTGGTCGGCGTTCGCGCAGTCCCTCACCGACCGGCCCGTGAAGGGCATGCTCACGGGCCCGGTCACGATCCTCGCCTGGTCGTTCGTGCGCGACGACCAGCCGCTCGGCGAGACCGCCTCGCAGGTGGCGCTCGCGCTCCGCGACGAGATCGCTGACCTCGTCGACGCGGGCATCACGATCGTGCAGGTCGACGAGCCGGCGCTGCGTGAGCTGCTGCCGCTCGACCGCGAGCGCCAGGCGGACTACCTCGACTGGTCGGTCGGATCCTTCCGCCTCGCGACCGGCGGGGCAGCGCCCGAGGTGCAGATCCACACCCACCTCTGTTATTCGGAGTTCGGCGAGATCATCGACGCGGTCGACGGGCTCGACGCTGACGTGACTTCGATCGAGGCAGCGCGCAGCCGCATGGACGTCGTGGCGCCCCTCGGCGATCACGGCTACTCGCGCGGCATCGGCCCGGGCGTCTACGACATTCACTCTCCTCGCGTTCCCGGCGTCGACGAGCAGACCGAGCTCATCCGCATCGCCGCCGCGCGCATTCCCGGAGAGCAGCTCTGGGTGAACCCCGACTGCGGGCTGAAGACGCGCGGCTACGACGAGACTGTCGCGAGCCTCACGAATCTTGTGCTGGCCGCGAAGGCCGTTCGCGCGGGCGCATAGTGTCCGCCGACGCAGTGGGGAATGGCGTCGCGGGGAGCGGCGTCGCGGGGAGTGACACCGCGGGGAGCGGCGTCGCGGGGAGTGGCACCGCGGGGAGCGGCCTCGCCTGGCCGGTGGGCGAGCTGCCCACCGAGCAGGTCGGGTCGCTCCCGCGGCCCGGGCGGCTGCAGCGGGCGGTGCTCGACGCGGAGATCGGCGCGATCTCCGAGACAGAGCTCGCGAGCGAGCAGGATCTCGCGGTGCGCGCGACGCTCGACCGCCTCGCCGAGACCGGCTCGCCGATCGTGAGTGACGGCGAGCAGCGCAGGCAGAGCTTCGCGAGCTATCCGCTCGCGGGCGGAGACGTGACGGCGGGGCCCGTGTTTGCGGTGTTCGCCGACGGGCACCACCGGGTCGTGCCCCGGCTTGCTGCGGCACCGTTTCGCTTCAGCTCGTGGGCGGCGTCCGACGTGACGCTCGCCCGAGCCCACACGTCCCTGCCGCTCAAGCAGGCCGTGATCTCGCCGTCGATGCTGTCGCTCACCGTGCCAGCGGAGGGGCTCGGCGGGTACACGCGCTCGGAGTTTCTGGATGACGTGGTCGCGGGCTGCGTCGAGGACATCAGACGGTCGTTCGCTGCCGGCGCGAGCCGCGTCTCGATCGACTTCACCGAGGGGCGGCTTGCGCTGCGGCGCGACGTGCCGGCACCCTGGGCGGGCCCGCGCGCGCTCGGCGGTTTCATCGACCTCATCAACCGGGTACTTGGCCAGCTCACCGATTCCGAGCGCCAGGCCGTGGGCGTGCACACGTGCCCGGGCAACGACAACGACTCCGCGCACAGCGCCGACGTCGATTATGCGGAGCTGCTGCCCGAACTGTTCCAGATCGAAGCGGGATACTTCCTCGTGCAGGCTGCGGGGGAGCCCGACCAGGATCGGGTCGCCCGGCTCATCGGTCGGGAGATCGCTGCGCTGCGCGCGGCGGGCCGGGACGCCCCGCGCGTGCTGCTCGGCGTGACCAACCCGACGAACCCGAAGCTTGAGACCGCTGAACAGGTGCGCGACCAGCTCGTGCGCGCGGCGCGGTTCGTGCCGCCGGAGCTGCTCGGATCCACCGATGACTGCGGCTTCTCGCCCTACCTCATTGACGAGAAACCCAGGCACGGCTCCCCAGACCACGCGCGCGATGTCGCCTTCGCGAAGATCGCAGCCCGCGTGCGCGGGACCCAGCTCGCGTCGGAGGTGCTCGCGTGAACGCCACCCTGCTGACCGGGAGCGCGCCGACGCGCGCCCGCTTCTCGTTCGAGGTGTTCCCCGCGCGGTCGGGAGCGGCGGCGCTCGCCCTCGGGAACTCGGTGCAGCACCTGTCAGCCGCGGGCCCCGATTTCATCTCCGTGACCTACGGGGCAAACGGTTCGCACCGTGACGCATCGCTCGACCTGCTCGCCTACCTCCGCGACCACACAGACGCCCTCCCGCTCGCGCACCTCACGACCGTTGGCGAGTCGCGGGAGGTGATCCGCGAGACGATCCACCGCATCCTCGACGCGGGGATTCACGACTTCCTCGCGCTCCGAGGAGACCCGCCGCGCGGCTCAGACGAGGCGAGTCCGCTCGTTGCGGGGTCGCTGAGCGCGCTCGAACTCACCGAGCTCATTTCGGAGGCGCGAGCCGAGCGGCCGGCGTTCACGAGCGTGGGCCGCACCGCGGTCGCCGCGTACCCGAACGGGCACCCGCTGTCGCGCGGGCAATCGGCCGACATTGACTGGCTGCTCGCGAAGGAGGCCGCTGGCGCGCAGTTTGCGATCACCCAGCTGTTCTTCCGTGCTGAGGAATACCTGTCGTTCGCCGACGCTGCCCGCACGGCGGGGCTGAGGATGCCGCTGCTGCCCGGGCTCATGCCGGTGTCGACGAGCGGGCAGCTGCGGAAGGTCGCCTCGCTCGCCGGGCGGCCTGCGCCAGTGCTGCTTGAACGATCGCTTCTTGCGGCTGGCGGGTATGCGCCCGAGCTCGGGGTGGAGCACACCATTTCTCTCGCGCGGGAGCTGCTCGCGGGCGGCGCCCCGTCGATCCACCTCTACACGTTCAACCGGCACGAGCAGGTGCTCGCGGTGCTCGAGGAGCTCGACCTGCTGGGGTAGTGGGGCTGTGGTGCTCTGCCCTTGCCCTCTGCTGCTCTGCTGCTCTGCTGTCCTACCCACCCGCCCGCTCTCGGCGCTCAGGTCATGGGTGTTGAGCGAGGTCATGCCTCTTTAACCGCGGAAGAGGCATGACCTCGCTGAAAGCATGTCCTTTGAGCGCCGAGGGGCTGGGTGGTGGTGGTGACGGTTGCGGGATGGCGGTGTGGCGCGGGCAGTTAGACCGCCGCGACCGCCTGCGGGAAGTCCGCGCCAGCCTCCGCGCTCGCGGCCTGTTCAGCGAGGTGTCTGAGGTGTTCGGGCACCTCGATACCCTTGCGCGCCATCGTGTGCGCCCACAGGCGGCCAGCGCGGTAGGAGGACCGCACGAGGGGGCCGGCGAGCACCCCGTCGAAGCCGAGCGCGTCGGCCTCAGCCTTCAACTCCACGAATTCCTCGGGCCGAACCCAGCGGTCGATCGGGTGGTGCAGCTTCGACGGCCTGAGGTACTGCGTGAGCGTGAGAATGTCGCAGCCCGCATCGCGTAGTTCAGCCATGGTCTCGGAAATCTCGGCCCGCGTCTCGCCCATCCCAAGGATGAGGTTCGACTTCGTGATCATCCCGGCATCGCGCGCCTCCGTCAGTACCTCGAGCGAGCGTGCGTAGCGGAACCCGGGGCGGATCCGCTTGAAGATGCGCGGCACTGTCTCGAGATTGTGCGCGAATACCTCGGGCGCTGCCTCGAACACCTGCGCGAGATCCTCCGGTCTTCCGCCGAGATCATCGGCGAGCACCTCGACCCCTGACCCAGGGTTGAGCGCGTGGATCTGCCGGATGGTCTCGGCGTAGAGCCAGGCCCCGGTGTCGGGGAGGTCATCGCGCGTGACCCCCGTGATGGTGGCGTACCGGAGGCCCATGGTGCGCACGGACTCCGCGACCCGTCGCGGCTCATCGAGGTCGAGGGGGAGCGGCTTGCCCGAGGTGATCATGCAGAAGTCGCAGCGGCGGGTGCAGATGGATCCGCCGATGAGGAAGGTCGCCTCGCGATCCTCCCAACACTCGTAGATGTTCGGGCAGCCGGCCTCCTTGCACACGGTGTGCAGGCCCTCGCTTTGTACGAGCGCTTGGACCGCTTGGTAATCCGGGCCGGAGCGGGCGCGCGTCTTGATCCACTCAGGCTTGCGCTCGATGGGGGTCTCGGCGTTCTTCGCCTCGACCCGAAGCAGCCGGCGCTCCTCTGGCTCCGGGCGCGTGCCGGTCGAGGGCAGAATCTGGACGGTCATACTGAGAGCCTTTCGAGCACGGGAACGAGGTGGGTGCGCAGTGCGGGCGCTGCGTCGGCCGGGGTGATGGTCTCGCCCGTCTTGGCGCTGAGCGTGGTGACGCCGGCGTCGCTGATGCCGCAGGGCACGAAGCTGTGAAAGGGGGCGAGATCGTTGCTGCAGTTCAGCGAGATACCGTGGGTGACGATGCGCCGGCTCACGTGGATCCCGATTTGCGCGAGCTTTGCCGCGGGGCTTCCCTGCGGGGATCCTGCTGGCGGGTCTGTCCAGACCCCGGTGCGCCCGGGAACGCGGTAGCCGACGACGCCAAGATTCTGGATCGTGGCAATCAGCGCATCTTCGAGCGCGTGAACGAGGTTGACTCCGCCGAGCCCGTCAGCGAGCCGGATCACGGGGTATGCCACGAGCTGGCCGGGGCCGTGCCAGGTGACCTTTCCGCCGCGGTTCACCGGGACGACGGGAGTGCCGTCACTCGGGTACTCATGTGGCTCCGCCCGTCGGCCAGCGGTGTAGACCGGCTCGTGCTCGAGGAGGAGCACGGTGCCGTGATCAAGGTCGGCTGCCAGTCTTGCGGCAGCCTCCCGCTGGAGTATGAGCCCACGCTCGTAGGAGACGAGGCTTGGGGAGAGCCCGACAGTCTCGAACCGTGGGGTGGGTTTTGGGGGCGTGTCGCTTAGGGGAGGCGGCGGAACTTCGGCGATGGGAAGCATGCGGCCATGTTAGTTGGACTCAGTTCAATAAAGCAATGCGGGTGCGGTTGGGGTGCCCGGTGCCCGGTGCCCGGTGCCCGGGGGCTCGGGGCTGGTGGCAAGCAGGGTGTAAGCCCAAAGTCTCGAGGTGGGATGCCCGGGCGTACCCTCTGCCCGGCGCCCTCATCGCGCCTGGCGTCCTTTCCGCCCCGATTAATTCAGACCGACTCTTGCGAGGGCCAAACGCGGGTCGGAGTGGATTAAACGGGGGCTGCAGGGTGCGCGCGGCGCGTTTCTGGAAGTGCCTGCTGCGCGTGCGTGCGTCGCGCTGCATGTTGATCGCTGAGCTCAATGCCCGCGATCGTTGAGCGCTGCAACCGTCGAGCGCCGCAATCGTCGAGCGCCGCAATCGTCGAGCGCCGCTGGCGGATCGCGGCCGCGTGACACAGCAAAACGCTCCAGCCCCGATCTGAATCCGGGCTGGAGCGTGCAGGAAAGCCGCTGGGCTAGACCGAGCGGAAGACCGCGACGACCTTGCCGAGCACCTCTGCGTGGTCGCCGAGGATCGGCTCGAACGCGCTGTTGCGCGGCAGCAGCCAGGTGTGGCCGTCGCGGCGGCGGAAGACCTTGACGGTCGCTTCGCCGTCGAGCATGGCCGCGACGATGTCGCCATTTGCCGCCTCGCGCTGCTGGCGCACGACAACAAAGTCGCCGTCGCAGATGGCCGCATCGATCATCGAGTCGCCTACCACCTTCAGCATGAAGAGCTGCCCATCGCCGACGAGCTGCCGGGGGAGCGGGACGATCTCCTCAACCTGCTGGTCGGCGGTGATCGGGACGCCCGCCGCGATCTGGCCGACGAGTGGCACGTAAGCCGTCTCCTGGGCCTGGGTCGTGGGTGAGTCCGCAAGCGCGCTGCTCGTGACCGCGAGCTCGACGAGGATCTCGAGAGCACGCGGGCGGTTCGGGTCGCGGCGAATGTATCCGCCGAGCTCGAGCCGGCTGAGCTGGTGGGTAACGCTCGAGAGTGAGGAGAGGCCCACAGCGTCGCCGATCTCGCGCATGCTCGGTGGGTAGCCGCGAGACTCTACGGAGCGGGCAATGAATTCGAGGATCGCCTGCTGCTTCTCAGTCAGTGGCTTCCGCGGTGCTGCGCTCAGGTCGCTCATCGCTTGTCCTCTCAGTAGTGCGGTCAATCTCGGCGGGTGGTGAGCGGAGTGGATCCGCATGTTTCCGCGAGTTGCCGTGAATGTCAGAGGTCACTGATTGGGTGAACTCACTGTTCGAAACCCTAGCCCGGATATTCGAGGCGAGGCAAACATTCGTTCGAGTGTCGCAGCAAATCTCGCGATATTCATTCGAATACTGCGGTTGCGGTTTCTTTCATTCGAAGATATATTCGAAAGAGATGTTCGAGTGTTCGAGTTGGTTCGAATACTCTCGAGAGAGGAACTCCTCATGACTGCTACAGCGAATGTCGTCCCATTCCGTTTGAACGCCCCGGTGAGCCCGCGCATTGCCGCGTCGGGATCACGCCCGCAGGGCGAACCCACTGCTCAGGTCAGTTCGGGGCAGCCCCGGCTTCGGCTCACGCGTCGTGGCCGGGTGGTCTTTGGCTCTCTCGCAACCGTCTTGGTTGCTGCTGCACTCGGCGTAGCTGCTGCGTTCGCAGCCCCAGGGGCAATTGCCAACAGCGCGGAGAGCACGCAGGCCTTCCCCTATGTCTTCGTGCAGGCCGGCGACTCGGTATGGAGCATCGCCTCCGAGCTTGAGCCGACGGGCGACCCCCGTGAGGTGGTCTCTGAGATCGTCCGCCTCAACCAGATGCAGGCGTCCGACCTGCAGGCAGGCGATTCGATCGCTGTGCCCATGCGGTTTGAAGGCAATGACCTCACCTTCGTCCCCTCCGGGCGATAGCGCCGTCCCTCCGGGCGATAGCGCGCGGTCGGTGACCCTGTGCGCGGTGTTGGGATGCGGGCGAGCTGACCGGTTAGCCTCGCGGCCCCGGCTGGTCTTGCGGCCCCGGCCGATCTGGCTGTCCCTGCCGCTCTGCCCCCCCCCGAAGACTTTGGACGCCCCTGCCGCTTTGGACCCTCGGAGGCTCTGGACCCCCGGAGGCTCTGTCTCAGCAGGCGCTCCGCCCGCCCGATGTTCGGCGGTCTCTCGGGGTGAGTGACGCTGGTCAGCACAGTCAGCAAAGATCGTTAGGCTCGAAGGTATGCCGAAGCCGATTGAAGCTCTCGACCGACCGTCCCTCGAACGCCGATACCGGCGGATGCGTCTCGCGACCGTGATACTTGCCGGTGTCTCGCTGCTGCTCGTAGCAGCGCTCGGCAGCCAGGGGCTGCAGGGACGCGGGGCCGCGAAGCCCGACTCGAGCGCCTCGCAGGGCGAAAATAACGGGAACGCAGGCGCAGGCAGCGGCACCGACGCAGACACCGCCGCACAGAGCTGCCCCGTCGTCGACCGGCTCGAAGAAGGCGACCCGCGCGCGCTTGGAGACATCGACGCCCCTGTCGTGCTCCACGAGTGGACCGACTTCCGCTGCCCCTACTGCGCCTCCTTCTCGCGCGACACCCTCCCCGTGCTCATCGAAGAGTACGTCGAGACCGGCAAGGTTCGCCTCGAAATCCACGACGCTGCCCTCGTCGGCGGCGAAAACTCGATCCTCATCGCCTCCGCCTCACGTGCAGCGGGCGAGCAGGGCAAGTACTTCGAGTTCTACGACGAGGTGTACCACGCCCCCGAAACGGCAAAAGACGCAAACGGCGAGTTCAACCTCCCGACGCTTGTCGCGTTCGCCAAGAAAGCGGGTGTTTCAGACATCGAGAAGTTCACCGAGGCGGTCGAAAGTGGCAAGTTCGAGGCTGACGTCCGTGCGGAGACCGCCGAAGCGCAGAGCATCGGCGTCACGGGCGTACCATTCTTCGCGACCACCGGCTGCGGCCAGGTGATGAGCGGCGCGCAACCCGTCGATACCTTCCGCGAGCAGCTCGACGCCGCCGTTGCCGCAGCAGAGCAGAAGTAACCCGCCCACATGGATCTCAGCCTGCTCGGGGCGTTCCTCGGCGGCACACTCGCCCTGCTGAGCCCATGCTCGGTGATGGTGCTGCCTGCTTTCTTCGCCTACGCCTTTCATAGCCCGGCGGAGCTGTTCTCCCGCACGGGCGCGTTCTTCCTCGGGCTCGCGACCTCACTCGTGCCGCTCGGGCTGCTCGCCGGCACCCTCGGAGCCTGGGTGGCGTCGCACCGCAGCGGCCTCATGACGGTCGTGCTCGTATTCGTCATCGTGCTCGGCGTCGTGATGCTGCTTGGCATTCCCATCCCGACGCTCACCAAACAGCAGAGCGCGAAGGGCACCTCAGTCGCATCCGTGTACGGCCTCGGCGCGGTCTACGGCCTCGCCGGTGGGTGCGCTGGTCCCGTTTTTGGGGCGGTGCTCGCCATGGCCGCATTCGGGGGGAACGCCCTCATGGGTGGGCTCACGATGCTGCTATACGCCGCGGGCATGACGGTGCCGCTCGCACTGCTCGCGCTGGTGTGGAACCGGATCCCCGGGGTGAAGAAGCTGCTCCGCCCCCGCGAGCTCGTGATCGGCCGTTGGCGGAACGCCTGGTCCAACGTCATCGCCGGGATCATCACGATCGCCGTGGGCGTGTTCATGCTCGCCACCGACGGGGCACAGAAGTTCAGCGGCGTGCTCGATGCGAGCGCCCAAGCCGAACTCGAGGCCGGCGTGATGCGTGCCACCGCGGGCGTCTCGAACCTCGTGGTGCTCGGCGTTGCCGCAGCGGTCGGTCTTGTGGTGTGGCTTGTCGTGCGCCTGCGCCGCAGGCAGCACGCCCCCGACGCGGCGCGGTAGGATCGAGGACATGACCGAAGTTGCACGGATCGCGACACTTGAGCGCGCCACCAGTGAGTCCTCCATTCGCCTGAGCCTGAACCTCGACGGAACCGGTGAGGCCGACATCGACACCGGTGTCCCCTTCTTCGATCACATGCTGACGGCGTTCGCCCGCCACTCGCTCACCGATCTCACGATCCGCGCGGAGGGTGACGTGCATATCGACGTGCACCACACGGTTGAAGACACTGGGATCCTCCTCGGACAGGCGATCCTCGAGGCGCTCGGCGACAAGCGCGGCATCTCGCGCTACGGAGACGCCTTCGTGCCGCTCGACGAGGCGCTCGCGCAAGCGGTCATCGATATCTCGGGCCGCCCCTACCTCGTGCACTCCGGCGAGCCCGCGGGCTTCGAGTTCCACCTCATCGGCGGCCACTACACCGGATCGATGGTGCGGCACTTCTTCGAGGCGCTCACGCTGAACGCCCGCCTGTCGGTGCACCTCAAGCTCATCGAGGGCCGCGATCCACACCACATCGCGGAGGCTGAGTTCAAGGCGTTCGCGCGCGCATTCCGCACGGCGAAGGCGAAGGATCCGCTCGTGACCGGCATTCCCTCCACTAAGGGAGCACTGTGACCGGAAGCGATGCTCCGCGCGTCGCTGTGCTCGACTACGGTTCGGGCAACGTTCACTCAGCAGTAAAGGCACTCGTGCGCGCCGGAGCCGAGGTCGAACTCACGCGCGACCCGCAGCGTGTGCTCGACGCCGACGGGCTGTTCGTGCCGGGCGTCGGCGCTTTTGACGCGGTGATGGCGCAGCTGCGCGCGATCCAGGGCCACGAACTCATCGGGCGCAGGCTCGCGGGCGGCCGCCCCGTGCTCGGCGTCTGTGTCGGCCTGCAGGTGATGTTCGACGAGGGCATCGAGCGGGGCATCACCACCGAGGGGCTCGGCGAGTGGCCTGGTACGGTGCGTGAGCTGAACGCGCCGATGCTTCCGCACATGGGCTGGAACACGGTCACCGCACCCGCAGATTCGGTGCTCTTCCGCGGCATTGAGAGCGAACGCTTCTACTTTGTGCACTCGAACGCTGCCACGGAGTGGACCCTCGAGGGCCGCACCCCGGCGCTCGCACCCAAGGTGACCTGGTCGGCATACGGCGAGCCGTTCGTCGCCGCCGTCGAGAACGGTCCGCTCACCGCAACACAGTTTCACCCCGAAAAATCAGGCGAGGCCGGCATCGCGTTGCTGCGCAACTGGATTGCCTCGCTTACCCCCACACGTACCACCAAGGAGAACCGATGACCGAGCTTGCGACGAGCCCGAAACTGCAGCTGCTTCCCGCGATCGACATGGTCGACGGCAAGGCTGTGCGGCTCACCCAGGGTGAGGCCGGAACCGAAACGAACTACGGCAGCCCCGTCGACGCGGCAATGGACTGGATCGAGCAGGGCGCGGAGTGGATCCACCTCGTCGACCTCGACGCTGCCTTCGGCCGCGGCTCGAACGTCGGCATTGCACGCAAGATCATCGCGCGCGCGGGAAACCGCGTGAAGATCGAGTTCTCGGGCGGGATCCGTGACGACAAGAGCCTCGAAGCCGCACTCGAGATGGGCGCGGCCCGCGTGAACCTCGGCACGGCCGCTCTCGAGAACCCCGAGTGGACCCGCGCGGTCATCGCTCACTACGGCGAGCAGATCGCCGTCGGCCTCGATGTGCGCGGCGAGACCCTCGCAGCGCGTGGCTGGACCGAAGAGGGCGGCAACCTCTGGGACGTGCTCGAGCGTCTCGAAGAGGCCGGCTGCCCGCGCTACGTCGTCACCGACGTCACGAAGGACGGCATGATGGGCGGACCGAACGTCGAGCTCCTGAAGAAGGTGTGCACCCGCACCGACCGGCCCGTGATCGCCTCGGGCGGCATCTCGAGCCTTGACGACATCGCAGCGCTCCGCGAGGCCGTGTCGCACGGCGTCGAGGGCGCAATCATCGGTAAGGCGCTGTACGACGGCGCGTTCACGCTGCCCGCCGCACTCGACGTCGCGGGAAGGTAGCGTCGAGGGCCAAGATGGCGATCAAGAAGCTTCCGTCGACGGGGGACACCCCGCGGTCGACGGGTGTGCCCGAGAGCCTCGTGGCCGGCGGCGACGCAGACTCGGCTGGTTTCCCGTGGGCCGGTCGCACGTTCGACCACCACGAGACGGCGTTTGCCGACGACGACGGGGCGACGCCCGAGGCGCTCGGTGCGGCAATTGCTGCGCTGCGCACCGCGGGGGAGGCCTATCGGGCCGGCGGCGCGGATCCCGCATCGATCGAGGCACTCGCGGGGCTCCGACGGACGGTGCTCGGAGAGCTGTCGCGTTCGCGGCTGCTCGTGCCGCTGCTTGCCGAAGCCGGTGAGCTCGGCGAGACGCCAGACGGCCGCATCGTCGAGAAGTCTCAGGAGCTGTCGATCGTGACGGTCGCGAGCCCCGACGGGCGGCGCGTGATGCCCGTGTTTTCTTCGGTGGAGGCGATGCAGCGGTGGAACCCAGGGTCACGGCCCATCCCGGTTCCCGGGCCGCAGGCAGCGGTTGCCGCGGCGCAAGAGGGCACTGACCTCATCATCATCGACCCGGGCTCGCCCGACACCCAGTTCGGGGTGCGAAGGCCTGAGCTTGAGGCCGTCGCTCTCGGTGAATCGCGTGCACCTGCGTGGGCTGATCCAGAGGTGCGATCCGCGTTTCTCCTCGCCGCTGCCGGCGAGCAGTCTCTGCGCGCCCTCGCGCTGCTCCCGGGAGACCCAGCGGGGGATCTCACCGCACCCGAAACCGAGGTGCACCTGCTCATCGAGGAAGGCCTCGACCGCGACGGCCTCACCGAAATGCTGACGCGGCTGCAGCAGCGCTGGGCGAGCGACGCGATCATCGCGGAGCGCGTCGACTCGATGCGCTTCGTGCCTCGCCTCGCTGAGTAGTGCCGCTGGCCCCGCGGCCGGGCACCCGGGGCCGGCGGGGCGCCAGCGACACTACTCGGCTACGTAGAGCGCGATGTTCTCGGAGACGAGCGCGGGCTGCTCGGAACCCTCGATCTCAATTGTCGTGCTCGTCTTCATCCGCCAGCCCTGGCGGCTCTCCTCAGCTGAGACCACTTCGACCCGCGCGCGCAGTCGGGAACCCACGATGACCGGCGTGAGAAACCGCACCCGGTCGAGGCCGTAGTTGACCGCCATCGCGACCTGCTCAACCGCGATGAGGCCCGCCGCGAGGTGCGGGATCAGTGAGAGCGTGAGGTAACCGTGGGCGATTGTCGCGCCGAACGGCCCGGCCGCGGCTCGCGCCGCGTCGAGGTGGATCCACTGGTGGTCGCCGGTGGCCTCCGCGAACGCTGTGATCCGATCCTGATCGATGCGGAGCCACTCACCGGTCGCGGACTGCCCGACGGCCTCGGGAAGCGCCGAGGGGTGGGGGATCCTCACGCTCATGCCCTCGGCCCGCCGGCGACGTAGAGCACCTGACCTGAGACGAAGCCCGCCTCCTCCGAGCAGAAGAACGCCGCCGCGTTCGCGATGTCCTCTGGCGCGCCCGCGCGTGCGACCGGAATATCAGCCACCGAGTGGGCCACGAAGTCGTCGAACGGGACGCCGACGCGCTCGGCCGTCGAGCGGGTCATGTCGGTCACGATGAACCCCGGAGCGATCGCGTTGGCGGTGACGCCGTAGCGCCCGAGCTCGATCGCGAGGGTCTTCGTGAAGCCCTGCATCCCGGCCTTCGCGGCGGCGTAGTTTGCCTGGCCGCGGTTGCCGAGGGCGGAGGTGCTTGAGAGGTTGACGATCCGCCCCCAGCCGGCCTCGACCTGGTGCTGCTGCACGGCGCGGCTCATGAGAAATGCGCCGCGCAGATGCACGCCGAGCACCGAGTCCCAGTCGTCCTCGGTCATTTTGAACAGCAGGTTATCGCGGATGATCCCCGCATTGTTCACGAGGATCGTGGGCGCACCAAGCTCCTCGGTGACACGGGCGACAGCGGCCTGAACCGCGCCGCTGTCGGCGACGTTCGCGCCGACAGCCATCGCGCGGCCGCCGGCCTGGGTGATCGCGGCGACGGTGTCGGAGCAGGAGGCCTCATCGAGATCGAGCACGGCGACTGCGTGACCGTCGCGTGCGAGGCGGAGGGCGGTCGCGGCGCCGATGCCGCGGGCGGCTCCGGTCACGATAGCGATGCGAGTCATATGGTGGGTGTCCTTTCGTCGGGTGGATGAGATGCGCGGGATCGTGCGAGAGGCTACAGGCGCTCGAGCACCATCGCCATGCCCTGGCCGCCGCCAACGCACATCGTCTCGAGGCCGTAGCGGCCGCCGGTTGCCTTGAGCCCATTGATGAGCGTCGAGGTGATCCTGGCACCGGTCATTCCAAAGGGGTGTCCGACTGCGATCGCGCCGCCGTGAACGTTCAGGCGGTCCTCGTCGATGCCGAGCTGGCGTGCCGACGGGATGACCTGCGCAGCAAAGGCCTCGTTAATCTCGACGAGGTCGATGTCGTCGATCGCGAGGCCCGCCTGCGCGAGGGCGCGTCGTGACGACTCAACTGGGCCGAGGCCCATGATCTCGGGGGAGAGGCCGCTCACGCCGGTCGAGACGATCCGGGCGAGTGGCTGCAGGCCGAGCTCGTCGACGATCCGCCCCGACACCACAACGAGCGCCGCGGCGCCGTCGTTGAGCGGGCAGCAGTTGCCGGCGGTGACGGTGCCGTCCGGCCGGAACACGGGATCGAGGCCCGCGAGTGCCTCGAGGGTCGTGCCAGGGCGGGGCCCGTCGTCAGCGGAGACGACAGTGCCGTCGGCGAGCGTGACGGGCGTGATGTCGAGCTCCCAGAAGCCGGAAGCGATCGCGGCTTCGGCGCGCTGCTGCGAGCGAACAGCGAAGGCATCTTGCTCGTCGCGGGTGATCCCGTGGAGCTGGGCAACGTTCTCGGCAGTCTGGCCCATCGCGATGTACGGGTCGGGGAGGTCTCCTGACTCGCGTGGGTCTGCCCAAATTGGCGAGCCCGCCTCGGTGCGTGCCTGGCCCCGTGCTCTCGCCTCGGCGAATACCGGATTCTCGATCGCAACGTCGGGGGTCGCGTCGGCCCTGCCCTGTGTGTACCGGCTCACCATCTCTACGCCACCGGAGACGAAGATGTCGCCCTCACCGGCCTTGATCGCGTGGAACGCCATGCGCGTGGTCTGCAGCGATGATGAGCAGTAGCGGTTCACTGTGGTGCCGGGGACAGTGTCGAGCCCGAGCAGCACCGACACGATCCGCGCGATGTTAAAGCCCTGCTCACCGGCGGGCGAGCCGGTTCCGAGCAGGATGTCCTCGACCCGGGTGGGATCGAGCCCGGGCACCTGGTCGAGCGCGGCCTGCACCATGCGGGCGGCGAGGTCATCGCCGCGGAGTGAGGCGAGTGAGCCCTTGCGGGCCCGGCCGATCGGTGAGCGCGCGGTGGAAACGATGTAGGCCTCTGACATGGTGCTCCTCAGTGAGTGGGCGTTGGGATGAGCATGTCGTGCAGCTTCGATGCTGCCGACGGGATCAGCTGCTCTTCCGATCGGCCGCATGATCTCCGGCGATCGACACCAGTATGCATCATTTTTGAGAATGTGCACACTGTTTTCTGGAATGTTGCATCAAGGCCACAGCGGCCGGATAGAGTAATCGGATGAACAGCACAGTGGGCGCTCCAATCGCTCAGGTTGGCCTCGCTGCGGCGCCCTCTCTCCTCTCAGACCGGCTCGATACTCGCGACGACGCGATGCGAGCGTTTCACGGTGCCCGCGAAGCGTTCATCGCCGGAGACCGCATCAGCATGGGGGAGCTCGCAGCCGATCTCGGCGTCGACCGCACCTCCCTGTTTCGCTGGGTCGGAAACCGCGACGCGCTTCTCAGTGAGGTGCTGTGGTCGCTTGCGGTGCCGACCTTCGTGCAGGCAGAACAGGCCTCGGCAGACCTCGCCGGGGCGCCCCGGGTAGTGGCGATCCTCACCGACTTCGTCGATGGCCTGATCACCGCGACCTACTTCCGCACCTTCCTCCGGAGAGAACCGGCGCGGGCGCTGCGGCTGCTCACCACGAAGGAGAGCCCGATCCAGCGCCGCTACACCGCGACGGTGGAGTGGCTCGTGCGGCGAGAGCTCGGCGAGGCGCCCCTCGGGGGCGCGATCGACCCCGCTGGCCTTGCTTACCTGCTGGCGCGGGTGTCCGAGTCCTTCTCGTACGCAGACCTCATCTCAGGCGACGAGCCGAGCGTCGACCGGGCCCACGCGGCGTTCCGGCTGCTGCTGCGCGTCGATAGTTAGGTCCAGCCCGCCGCGGGCTCGTGCCGCTACGCCGCGCGCGTGCTCCCGCCCCGTGCATCCTCCCCGACCCGATTAATCTAGACCGGCCCCTGCCCAGGCCGAAAAGGGGTCGTAATGGATTAAACGGGGGGTTTGGGAGGCAGGTGCGGCGGCCTGCTGGGTGGTTGCGTGAGGGCACGGCTGGCGCGGGCCGTGGCTCGGGGATCCGGCGTTCTCCCTCGGACGCGAAGAGCAGCGTCAGTAGCGCGTGTCCCGCCCCCGCACTACAGGAGATTCACCAGCGCGACATAGCAGCCGGTGCCGGCAGCGATGCTCAAGAGGGCACGCCGCCCGCCGAACAGGTGCACAGCTACCGTGACGGCGGTTGCCGCGAGCACCATCCACCACTGCGATCCCCGCGCAGCGATCTCGTCGCGGAGCACGACGACCGCGAGGATCAGCAGGATCCCCGCGGGCATCCACTCGCCGAGCGAGCGCACGAACTTCGAGCGGCGCAGTGGTTTGAGCACGGCGAACGGGAGCGCACGCAGCGCCAGCGTGATGAGCCCGGCAATGCCGATCGCCGCGATGAGATACCAGGTCATGCTTCGCCCTCCTGCTCACGCTGTCGGTGCTGATCCAGAATCTGATCGCGCCCCTGCTCCTGCTCCCGCTCTCGCCGCGCGATGACCGCGTAGCGCACCGCGAGCAGCGCCGCGAAGCACACGAGCGCCGCGAGCATGCTGTTGCCGGGAAAAGCCGCGAGCGCGACTGCGACAGCGAGGCCCGCGAGTAGGGCCGACGGTACCTCGCGTTTCGACCGCACTGCGTCGAGCGTGAGCACGGTAAACGTTGCTGCGAGAGCGAACTCAAAGCCCTCAATCGGAGCGGGCAGTGCGCTCGCAATCGCGAGCCCGAGCAGTCCGCCGCCGACCCAGTACAGCTGCATCATGAGCTGACCGGTCACGATTCGCGCGCTCGTGAGCTTCTCCGGGGGCATCAACACATAGGTCGCGTAGGCCTCATCGATGAGTGCGTACACAGAGTAAGCGCGGGCTGCGCCAGGTCGCACCCGAGAAATCGGAAAAGACAGCGCGTAGAACACGTGCCTGAAGTTCACGGCAAAGACAGTCACTGCGATCGTGATGAGCGGGGTCGCAGTGACGAGCATGCTGACGAGCAGGAGCTCTACTGAACCCGCGAAGATCACGATCGAGAGCGCCGGCGCAACCCACATCGGCAGCCCTGCCTGCACCACCAGAATGCCGAGCGCAATTCCGAGCGGGAAGATAGCGATCCCGACCCCGAGAGAATCTCGCACGCCCTTGGCGGCTTGCGAGGCCCACCCGTTTCGTGCCGCGGGCGGAAGGGAGGTGGCCATGGGCCCATTCTGTCGCATCGCTGGCCGCTGGCGAAGCTCGGTGCCAGTTTGTGACGGGAACGGTGTCCCCGCGTCCCGAAAACACGGCAGCGCACGCGGGCGGATGCCGCGTGCGCTGTCGTGACGAGCGAGTTAGTTCACAGGGCCTGTGTACTTCTCGCCCGGGCCCTTGCCGATCGGGTCGGGGATCGGCGAGGCCTCACGGAACGCGAGCTGCACCGAGCGCAGGCCGTCGCGGAGGCTCCGCGCGTGCATGTCGCTGATCTCGGGTGCGCCTGCGGTGATGAGCCCGGCGAGCGCGTTGATGAGCTTGCGCGCCTCATCGAGGTCGATCTGGCTGTCGGGATCGTCGGCGAGGCCGACCTTCACCGCTGCGGCGCTGAGGAGGTGTACTGCCGCGGTCGTAATCACCTCGACTGCGGCGACATCGGCGATGTCGCGCACGGCCTGCGTCGCCTCGTCACCCTCCGGGTAAACTGCATCGTGATCGGTGGTCTGCGATGCCGCGTCGGCGTTCTGCTCGCTCATAAACAGCGTCCCTGTCTTTCTATCGCTCAGTGTGCTAAGCTTCTCGAGGTTATCGGCAAACTATTGCCGGTGCTACGGAAGAGGAGATTCTCCCACCCGGCACCTCTTAAGGTTATCGGGTAGTTGGCACCCCGTCGCATTTGATGTGACAGCTTAAGGGTGTGGGTACGCCTGCGTTCCCGATCTCATTTCCGTGAGCCTCGACACCGTCGAGCAGACTTAATCACATGAGATCAGAGGAGTAGGCGATCAGCGAGCCCCGTACGAATGACCGAATCCGCGTTTCCGAGGTGCGACTGGTAGGACCCGGTGGCGAGCAGGTCGGCGTTGTGCCGATCGATACGGCACTGCGCCTTGCCCAGGAGGCGGATCTCGATCTCGTTGAGGTCGCTCCGAACTCAAAGCCTCCCGTTGCCAAGATCATGGACTTTGGAAAGTTCAAGTACGAGGCAGCTCAGAAGGCCAAGGAAGCACGCCGTAACCAGGCGAACACCATCCTCAAAGAGGTGCGTTTCCGCCTGAAGATCGATAAGCACGACTACGAGACCAAGGTCAAGCGTGCCATCGGCTTCCTCGAGCAGGGTGACAAGGTGAAGGCAATGATCCTCTTCCGTGGTCGCGAGCAGTCGCGCCCGGAGCAGGGTGTGCGTTTGCTGCAGCAGTTCGCAGAAGGCATTGCCGAGTACGGCACTGTCGAGTCCAACCCTCGGATTGATGGCCGCAACATGGTGATGGTCATCGCCCCAGTGAAGAACAAGTCCGAAGCGAAGGCAGAGCAGAACGCTCGCCGCGCTGAGGAGAAGGCGAGTCGCCGCGCTGAGAAGCCGGCAGAAGACACCACCGCCGAATAAAGACCCGTGGCTGTGCGGGGATCGCAAGATCCGCCGCGCGCCCATGACGCAGCCGCCCCGGCGGTGCACCACAACAAGGAGAAAACCGATGCCAAAGCAGAAGACCCACTCGGGGGCCAAGAAGCGCTTTAAGGTAACTGGCTCCGGCAAGCTGATGAAGCAGCAGGCCGGCATGCGCCACAACCTTGAGGTCAAGTCCTCGCGTCGTAAGCGCCGCCTGAACGCCGACCAGGTGCTCGCTCCGGGCGATGCGAAGCAGGCGAAGAAGCTCCTCGGCCTCTAAGCCGGCCCCACAACTTATCTCTGTTAAGGAAGAACTGAAATGGCAAGAGTAAAAAGGGCCGTCAACGCCCACAAGAAGCGTCGCGTAATCCTTGAGCGCGCCTCGGGCTACCGCGGACAGCGTTCGCGCCTGTACCGTAAGGCCAAGGAGCAGGTCACTCACTCGCTGGTCTACGCGTACAACGACCGTCGCAAGCGCAAGGGTGACTTCCGTCGCCTGTGGATCCAGCGCATCAACGCTGGTGCACGCGCCAACGGCCTGACCTACAACCGCTTCATCCAGGGCCTCGGCCTCGCAGGTGTTGAGGTTGACCGTCGCATGCTCTCGGAGCTCGCGACCAACGACGCAGCGACGTTTGCGACGCTCGTTGAGGTTGCCAAGAAGGCTCTTCCCGAGGACACCTCGGCACCGAAGGTTGCTGCGTAAGTAGCGTTCTCCAAGAAACCCCGCCCCGCACTTGTGCGGCGGCGGGGTTTTTGGGTTTTCGGGTGGCAGCCCACGGGTAGTCTTGACCCGTGACTGAACTCATCGAGAACCCCAAGGCCCCGCGCGTGAAGCGCGTCGCATCGCTCGCCCGCAAGAAGGGTCGCCTGGAGGTCGGACAGTTCCTCGTCGAGGGGCCGCAGTCGGTGCGCGAGCTCCTCACGTACCGCCCCGGCCTTGCCGAGGTGGTCTACGCGACGACCGGCAGCGAGGCATGGCAGCAGGAGATCGACAGGCTCGCATCTGACGCAGGTGTGCGGATCGACCGTGTCACCCCACAGGTGCTCGCCGCGATGGCCGAGACCGTGCAGCCGCAGGGCGTGCTCGCGGTCGCACACATTCCCCAGATCGGCCTCGCCGAGGCGCTCGCCGGCGCAAAGCTCGTTGCCGTGCTGCACGAGGTGCGGGATCCCGGCAACGCGGGAACGGTGCTCCGCGCCGCGGACGCCGCGGGCGCCGACGCCGTCGTGTTCGCGGGGGAGTCGATTGACCCGTGGCACCCGAAGGTCGTGCGATCCACAACCGGTTCGATCTTCCACCTGCCCGTGGCCACCGCGGCGTCGCTCACCGAGGTCGTGGAGGCGGCCCGCGCCGCAGGGCTCGAGACCATCGCAGCCGACGTGCGCGGCGACTCGCTCGAGCAGGCGCGCGGCGAGCTCACCGGCAAGATCGCCTGGGTGTTCGGCAACGAGGCCCGTGGGCTCGACGAGGCGGAGCGGGAGATCATCGGCCGCTCGCTCAAGCTGCCGATCTATGGCGCGGCAGAGTCGCTGAACCTCGCGACCGCCGCAAGCGTGCTGCTCTACGAGACCGCGTTCGCGCAGCGCGCCTAGATCTTGCTGTGGGCGCTGGCCCGCAGACGCACTCGCCTGGCCTGCCCAACTCCCTCAGGAACTGGGCAGGCCAGGCTCGTCTTAGACGCGGTTGTGCGAGCGGCGTCGTGCAGCGAACGCGACGGCACCTCCGAGTAGCAGGAGCGCGCCGAACGCGCCGCCGCGCGCGGGGAGCGGGGCACCGGATGCCGCAAGCGGCGACGCTCCACCTGTGCTGGCTGCCTCGATCGTGATCGGAGCCCAGCCGATAACGCTGCCATCGGAGTTCGCGATGACGAGTTTATGCTCGCCAAGCGCTACATCCGCGGGGATCGTCAGCCCGATGCTGCCCTGGGCGCTGACGGTCTCCGTTGCGAGGTGACGGGGCACCGAGAAGAGCCAGGCCTCGAGCTTTTCCCCTGCGCGCTCGCTGTGGATCCCCACCGTGATGCGTTCGCCAGGCTTCGCGACAGCGGGCAGCGTAATCTTGCCCTTGAGCGCGTCAGTGAGGTCCGCGAGCGTTGGCTGCGTTGGGGCTGTCTCACCCGAATCAGTCTGGGGGTCAGGTTTCGGGTCTGTCTGCTTCGCTTGTACCTTCGCTGTGGGGGCGCTCGTCACGGGAGTCGCCAGGAATCCTGGCTTCGTTCCGGTGACAGTGACCGTCACGGCCTTCCCGACCGCGCTCTCCGGGAGCACGAAGGTGGCCCCGGTCGCGCCAGCGACAGGGGTTTCGCTGATCGCCCACTCGTAGGCGAACGAGGTGTCTGCAGGCCAGCCCTCGGCGTGCGCGGTGAGCGTTTCTCCGACCTGCGTCTTGCCCGCAATTGTGGGCGCGGGAGCTGGGGAGAGCAGGTCCTCACGCACGGCAATGCTTGCCGAACATTCGGAGCAGGTGCCGCCGAGGGTTGCGACGCGCGCGCTCGCGTCGATCGTGCCGCCCGACGCGGTGTTTTTTACCTGCGCCCCGAAGCTCACGGTCGCGGTCGCACCGGGATCCGTGGCAGGGATCGCCCAGCTCAGTGTCGCGTCCGAGAGGGTGAGGCCAGCGGGGAGCGGCTCGCTGAGGTCCGCACTGCCGAGCAGCGAGGCGACGTCGACCGTCACGACGGAAGTCGCGAGCGGCACCAGGCCGGTGTTGCTCGCAGTGAGGGTGAAGCTCAACTCGTCGCCGCGGCCTGCGGGCGCTGCATTCGTCGGGCCAGTGAGGCTCGCGGTGAGCTTTTCGGGCCAGGCGGGTTTGCCGGGGGTGAGGATCCAGTCCTGCCAGAGCGCGGTGAGGTCGCGGCCAGAGAGCTCCTCAGCGAGTGACTTGAGCGCGTCGCCGTTCACGCTCTGGCCGGCGAACCGATCCTGCCACTGGCGGAGCAGATCGAAGAATGCCTCGTCGCCAATCGCGATCTTCAGGGCCTCCCAGAACTGTGCGCTGCGTGTGTAGGTCTGGTAGCCGTAGATGTCGACGGAGGAAGTCTGTACACCCGGAGCGATATTCCAGCCTTCTGAACCTTCCGGGGTTACACTCCAAGACGCGAAGTAAACTGCCTCGGTACTATTGCGTGCCCCGAAGCCAGCCTCACTGTTGTAATGCGTCGGCATCCAACTCGCCATGCCCTCGGCGATCCAGATGTCGGTCCACGTGCTCGGTGAGACGTTGTTGCCGAACCACTGGTGCGCGAGCTCGTGGATGAGGGTGTTGCCCGCCACGGATCCCGCGGACGGGAAGAACGAGCGATCCTGTGTTTCGAGCGCGTAGTTGATTTCGCTCGGCACGCTGTCGACGACGACTCCGGTGCTGTTGCCGGGGTAAGGGCCGTATACCCGCTCGAGGTTTTGGGTGATTTCTTCGAGTTGCGCAACCCGGTTCGTGACGGCCGCCTTGTCGGCTGCGGGCAACTGCGAATCCATGAACGACCAGCTCGGAATTCTTCGCCCGTCGCTGAGTGTGATCTCGGACTCCAAGATGTCGTAACGCCCGATGCCGACGAGGGCGAGCTCAGACGCCATCCGTTGATTCTGCTGCCACACCCAGGTGGTGCGAGTACCGTCGGCCGATGGGGTGCGGCTGACGAGTTCACCGTTGCTCACGGCGGCTGCGGTGCCGGGGTTCGAGCCGTCTGCCGCGGCGAGCACGCTGGGAATATCCACGGTGAACGTGTATGTGGCTTTGTCGCCGGGGGTGTTGTTGTGCGGGTAGCCGGCCATCATGCCGACGGGCTGGCCGAGGAGGATCGCGCCGTCCGTGGTGCGGCCCCACCCCTCGGCGGAGCCGTCCGTGTCGATGTGAGTGACTGGGACGCCGTGGTAGTTCACGGTCGCCGTGAACTCGCCCGAGACCGGCTCCGCGGGGGTGATCACGAGCTTGTGCTTGATAGCTGCGGGGTCGACGATGCGCTCCCACTGTGCGACCTCGCCGTTGACGGTTACGGAATCGATCTGCATGCCCTCGAAGTCGAGGGAGAAGGATCGCAGCGGCTGATCCGCCCGCGCCGTCATCGTGGTGCTCGCCGCGTCGATGCTCCCCGAGAGGAGTGCCTCGTTCTGCGTCTCATCCGGCGACCAAGCGAGAGCGACGTCGTAGTTGAGCGCGTCATAGCCGCCGTTGCCGACGTTGGGGAAGACGCTGTCGCCCGCGGTCTGCGGGCCGTCGATCGCGCCGGTTGGTGGGGCGCCTGAGGGGGTGGCAAACGCCGCCTGTGCAGGCAGTGTCAGCATGCCGGTCGCGAGGGCGAGGGCGAGGGTAGTGGCAAGCGGACGGCGCGAGCGTGCCGCGCTTCCAGGGCGGAGATGTGGCATATTGTCCTTCAACATTGAGGGGCGCAGCGAGTAATTGGGAGGGTTCCTCCAACCTACCGAGTTAGGCGAGGTTTGTGAACAGCCCGGTGTGGTGCGTGGTTAGCCTGACAGTGCTTGGCGCTTCTCCGAGCGCTTCTCCGAGCGCTTCGCCCAGCGCACGAGCGGCTGCAGGATCGCGATGAGCTCGGCACCGGAGTCTGTGAGAGCGTAGCGGATCTGCACCGGTGTGCTCGGGATCACGGTGCGCGTGACGAGTCCCTGGGTCTCGAGCTCGCGCAGCCGGGCGGCGAGCAGCCGATCGGAGATGCCGTCGACGCTCGCGTGTAGCTCGGAAAAGCGCTCTGCCCCGCGGGCTAGTGCGAGGAGGATCGCGGCCGTCCACTTGCGGCCGGCGAGCTCGGCCGCCTCTCGAAACAGTCTGCACTCAGCGTCGTCGATCGCGTGCGGGCTGTTGTGGTTGGCGGGAGCGGGGGAGGCTGGGGCGAGGGCAGTGGGACTCATGCTTACTAATGGTAAGTGGCTAACCTGGGAATTGAGTGCGGCGCATGAGTGCCCGAGAGTTGTAACTACACAGCACTACCTCGGAGGAGAACAGCATGCAGCTGGGCGTCTACAGTTTCGGTAACCAGGCAGCGGATCCCGCGACGGGCAAGCTCGCGAGCACCGCCCAGGCACAGCGCGACCTCCTCGAAGCGATCGTGCTCGCAGACCAGGTCGGGCTCGAGTTCTTCGGCATTGGCGAGCATCACACCGAAGAAATGCCTGCCTCCGCCGCCGCAGTCGTGCTCGGGGCAGCCGCCTCGGCAACGAAGCGCATCCGACTCGGAAGTGCGGTGACCGTGCTGAGCACCGACGATCCCGTGCGCGTGTTCCAGCAGTTTGCCACGCTCGACGCGCTCTCCGGCGGCCGGGCAGAGATTACGGCTGGGCGCGGATCCTCAATCGAATCGTATCCACTCTTCGGTTACAAGCTCGAAGACTACGACCGGCTCTACAGCGAGAAGCTCGAGCTGCTGCTCAAGGTCAACGAGTCGCCGAGCGTGAGCTGGTCAGGCACCGTCCGCCCCGCCCTCGACGAGCAGCTCGTCGTGCCCCGACCCGACCGGGGCTCGCTGCCGATCTGGCTCGGCACCGGCGGCAGCCCCAACTCGACAGTTCGCGCAGGACAGCTGCAGCTGCCGGTCTCATACGGCATCCTCGGGGGAGACCCGGCGCGGTTCAAGGCACTCGCCGAGCTCTACCGCCGGGCCTGGCAGGCAGGGCCGGCAACGAGCCGGCAGCCGCTCATCTCGGTCGGCAACCCCGGGTTCATCGGCGAGACGAACAAGCAGGCACGCGATACGTTCTGGCCGACCTGGTACCGCACCATGGCCGACATCGGCCAGCGTCGCGGCTTCGCGCCGCCCGTGCGCGAGCACTTCGAGGTCGACGCCGAGCGCGGCGCGCTGTTCGTCGGCGAGCCCGAGCAGATCGCGGAGCGCATCATTCGCCTCCACGCGGCCATGGGGCACTCGCGCCAGTTCTTGCAGATGGACTTCCTTGGGCTCCCGCAGCGCCACCTGCTGCGCTCAATCGAGTTGCTGGGGACGCGGGTGAAGCCGCTCGTCGATGCCGAGCTCGGGGCCGAACCTGCGATCGTGCCGAACCCGCTCGGGCCTGTGAGTGAGGCCGCCCCGGCGGAATCCGCAATCGGGAGTGGTGCCGGTCAGGGCAGTCTGAACGGGCAACCCGGCATGAACGCTCAGCCCGAGGCGGACGCGCTGTGAGCGGCATTGCTGCGGGCGGTGTTGCTGTGAGCGGTGTTGCTGTGAGCGGTGTTGCTGTGAGGCGCGTTGCGATCCTCGGCGTTGGTAAGGTGGGCACCGCAATCGCCCGAGCCGCGCTGCACGCCGGACACGAGGTGACTATCGCGGGCTCCGGGGGCCCGGAGCCGGTGCGGTTTATCACCGAGATCATGGCCCCCGGCGTCGCCGTCGCGACCGCGGCCGAAGCGGTCGAGGGAAGCGAACTCGTTGTACTATCGATCCCGCTCCCGAAGCTCGCCTCGCTTGACCCGGAAATGCTGCGCGGGCGCATCGTCATCGATGCGATGAACCACTGGGAGCCGACCGACGGTGCACTGCCGGAACTCTTCGCTGGGGCGGCGAGCACCAGTGAGGCTGTGGCGCGGCACCTCGTGGGCGCGCGGGTCGTGAAGGCGCTCAACCACATCGGGTATCACGAGATGGAGTCCGATCGGCGCGAGGAGGGCGTAGCTGATAGGCGGGCGCTCGCCGCGGCCTCCGACGACCGCGAGGCAGCCGAGGCAGTCGCCGGTTTCGTGAGTAGTCTCGGCTTCGACGTGCACCCTGTGACCCCGCTCGCCGCGGGGCGCGCACTCGAACCTGGCTCGGAAATTTTCGCGGGCTCGTTCGGTGCCGCCGATGTGGCCGACCGTCTGCGCGAGGCGGTCGCGGCCCTAGCGGCTACCTCGGCCACCGCCCCAACCCCCGTTTAATCTATTCCGACCCTTGCACAGGGCTAGCTGGGGCCGGAACCAATTAATAGGGGCGGAAAGAATGGGGGAGAGACCTGACTCGGGCCGATGGGCCGATGGGGCCTGTGCCCGGGCACCCACGCACCCAGCGCCGTCCTTCCCGACCCCATTAAACGATTCTGAGTCTTGCGAGGCACTCGCAAGACTCAGAATCGATTAAACGGGGGTTGGGGGTGGGGCAGTCTGGTGCCTAGCCTCTGCGCCCCGCGCGCTCTCGGCTCGGGTTGCCAGGGGAGAGGTATCGCTCGAGCGAGTCGTCGAGCTCCTCCATCCACGGCGTGTGGTGCGTCGCCGCGATCGTGCCGGTCATGACTGAGCGGTAGCAGATGTCGCGGTAGCCCAGGATGTCCTTGCGCTTGTCGTTCGTCCAGCGAATGAAGATGTCGCTGACCTCGTCGATATCGAAGGTGGGGTAATCGGTCGCGTCCATGAGGTCGCGCACGTAGTCCGCCTGGTAACGAATCTGGTCGGGTGCGTTCGTGGGGGTCTTCGCGTAGCGGTTCTGCCACACCGTCATCGAGCGCTTGCGCTCACCCTCGGAGGGCAGCTCGGCGGTGCCGAGGATCAGGTCGCGCACGTACCAAGCCTGCGTGTCGAACATGTTGAACGTGAACCACTGGTCCTGCGCGCCGACATAGAAGAGTGCCGGGTTGTCGTGCCAGACGACGCCGCGGTACAGCCGCTCGGGGTACACCGTGTTCGGTCCGGAAACCGCGAACTCGCGCGGCAGGAACGGGTACTTGTGGACGTAGCCGGTGCAGAAGATTACCGCGTCAACGTGCTTGGATGAGCCGTCGCGGAAGAACGCGGTGTTCCCCTCGAAGCGCTCCACGCTGTGGCGCTCTTCAAAGCCCTTCGGCCAGTCGTAGCCCATGGGGGCGGTGCGGTAGCTCGCGGTGACCGAGCGCGCGCCCATCTTGTAGGCCTGGCTGCCGATATCTTCGGCCGAGTAGCTGGATCCAACGACGAGCACGTCCTTGCCGCCGAGCGACTCCGCGCCGCGGAAGTCGTGGGCGTGCGTGATGACGCCGGTGAACGTTTCGATGCCGTCCACCTCGGGAGTGAACGGGAAGGAGAAGTGCCCGCTCGCGACCACGACGTGGTCGAAGGTCTCGGTGGTTGTCTCCCCGGTGGGCAGATGCTCACTCGTCACGCTGAATAGCTCGGTCGTCTCATCAAACGAGACGAACCGCACCACGGTCGTGAAGCGAACGTACTTGCGCACGTCGCTCTGCTTCAGCCGGCCTGCGATGTAATCCCACAGCACCTCGCGGGGAGGGTACGACGAGATCGGGCGCCCGAAGTGGTCATCGAAGGAATAATCTGCAAACTCGAGGCCCTCCTTTGGGCCGTTCGACCAGAGGTTGCGGTACATGCTCGAGTGGACGGGCTCGCCGTACTCGTCGAGTCCGGTGCGCCAGGAGTAGTTCCACTGACCGCCCCAGTCCGACTGTTTCTCGAAGCAGACAAGCTCAGGGATCTCGATGCCCTGCCGCTCCGCTGACTCAAATGCTCGAAGCTGGGCCATTCCGCTCGGGCCCGCCCCAATGATTGCTACTCGTTTCTTCTCGCTCACGTCACTACACTTCCTCACTCATTTGTGGCGCACAGGCGCGCGTTGGGGCGCGCCTGACCGCCGCATCGGTTGTTGACAACCGTGCTACTGGGCGGGCCCGGGTGGCCGCACCGCGTTGCGAAGCGCAGACAGGAGATTTCCCAATCTCAACCATCCGTCGGCTAGCAACCTTCCAACCATAGCATTTGTGTAGAAAGAATGTAGGAAAAGCAGGGTGATCTGGGGGTTTTGCGCACAAACGGGCCGCGCTCTCGCGGTATGCGATTGCGCGGCCCGTGACGGCGGCGGGGTGCTCTCGGTGCGTGCGAGCGCCCGGGAATGAGCCGAACGAGCTACAGGATGATGATCCAGAGTGTGGCGACGGCGAGGCCGAGCAGCATGAGTACGACGTTCTTGGCGAACGGCTCATCGAGCTTCTTGTGGGCGAAGATTGCGAGAAATTGGATCAGTGCCAGGCCAATTGCGGCGATCGGGGCGAGCGCCGGCACGAAGCCGGTGAGGGGTGCCGCAATGACCGCCACCGCGCCGAGTACCTCTGCGGCGCCGATGAGGTTCACCTGCGCCGGGGTGAATGCCTGCAGCGTGGCCATCGGCATTTCTGCGAGGGGCTTCGCGAGTTTCATGCCGCCAGCCATGAGAAACATGAGGGCGAGCACTCCGGAGAGCACCCAGGTAATGACAGTAAGGACAAGCACGAATCGAACTCCAAAGGTAACTATTGGTAACTGAGGTACAGTGAGTAAGTATCGACCACGAGGGGTCAGGCACTGCAACGTGACCGAGTTACCCGCGTGTAACCGGGGTCAGTTTCGAGGCAACAATGAGCGACAGGGGAACCGTGATGCGGCAACAGCAGACAGCGCCGAACGAGTCTGCCGACAACGTTTGCATGCAGGTGATTTGCGCGGTCGAGGGGGATCAAGCAGAGGTGTTTCGCTCGATCCTCAGCAGAGTGGGCGACAAGTGGAGCATGATGCTCATCGGGATGCTCCAGCACGGCCCGTACCGCTTCACTGAGCTCAAGCGCATGACGCCGGGCATTTCGGCACGGATGCTCACGTTCACGCTGCGACAGCTCGAGCGCGACGGACTCGTGCAGCGCACGGTGTACGCCGAGATCCCGCCGCGGGTGGAGTACCAGGCGACGCCGCTCGGGCGCACGCTCATCGACCCGGTGATGGCGCTCGCGCAGTGGGCTTCGACGCACCAGACGGAGATCGTCGCATTCCGTGACGAGTACGACCTCGCACAGGAGGGCGACCGCCCGGCTCGGTCATAGGGTTCGGGCGCTTCATCGTTCAAGGGGGTCGTAGCTTCCGGGGCACACCGGAAGGTGGGAGAATCCGCCGAAGCACCACCTTCCTGCAAGAGCACCCCCTTTCTACGCGTAAAAAGGGGGTGCTCTTGCAGGAAGGTGGTGCTTCGGCGGAGCTGGACCAGTGATCGGGCTTGCGGACTACCTGAGATCCAGGCGACGCCGCTACGCGAGAAGCGCCGCCCCCAACGTTTCCCCGCTTGCGAACCCGGGCAACACCGCGAACACGGCGGATCCGGTGTGCGTCACCCACTCGTTGAGCATGTCGGCCTCGTCGAGTCGCTGCTGGATCGGCACGAACTGCGTGAGTGGATCGCGCTGGTAGCAGCCGAACAGCAGCCCGGCTTCCTGCCCGTCGTCGTAGTTCACGGCGCGGCGCACGATCCGCTCCTTCGGGTCGTCGGATTTCGCGCGCCTGATGTGCGCTGCCGAGGGGATAATCGGCAGCCCAAGCGCGTTTTTCGCGTCGAAATCGGCCGGGGCATGCTCGCCGCCGGATGGATCGTTGATCGGCGCACCGTCGCTGAGGGTGCGGCCAATCGTCTGCTCTCGCCCGGGCCGGTCAACGCGGTCCCACGTGTCGAGTTCCATCCGGATCCGCCTGAGCACGAACGCGGATCCGCCCGCGAGCCACGGCTGGCCGTCGCCCGCGCCGATCCAGATGAGCGGGTCGAAATCGGCGTCGCTCGGCTCCGGATTCACGGTGCCGTCGACCTGGCCCATGAGGTTGCGCATCGTGGTGCCCTTTGCCTCCGAGCCGCGCGACTGGCGAAAACCCTGCTGCACCCAGGCGACCTCGGCGAACCGGTCGAGGTCGCGGTGCAGCATGCGTGCGGCATGCGCGAGGGGGAGCGGATCGTCGGCCTGAACGATCAGGAGCAGATCGCCATCGTCGTAGCCGTTGCCGAGCTGGTCGAGCTGGAACTTCGGCAGCGGCGCGAGCCATGCCGGGCGCTTACCAGGATCGACGCGGTCGACGAGCTGCGGCCCCACGCCAACGGTGATCGATAGCCGCGCTGGGCGAGCGGCGAGTTCTGGCTCCGGATCGGCGAGCGGGCCGACGCCGGCGGTCAGCGCTTCGATATCGCCCGTGAGGATGCGGAACATTCGCGCGATGGCCTCACGGCCCGTCTCCGGACGCAGCGTGTACGCGATGTGCCGCACGTGCGTGGCGGGGACGGTGACGATACCCGCCTGGTGGGTTCCATGGCAGGGAAGTGCTTCGCCGCCAAAACCGGGTGCCACCGAGGTTTCGCCAAGCGTCGGTTGCACGGACGGGTCGAAGCCCGGCTCTTTCGCGCGATCCAGCTCGGCGAGGCGATAGCCGCCCGCGACGCCGCCTGCGCCGCCGAGCAGCGCCCCGACACCCGCGCCAACCGCGCCCCCCGTGAGGAGGGCGCGGCGGCTCAAGCGGTGTGCTTGCTCTTTAGCCATGGTCCATCTCGTCGGAACCCTCCGACATGTCCATGTCGCCGTGATCCATGTCCATGTCGCCGTGATCCATTTCGATGTCGTCGTAGCTCTCGTTTGCGCCCGAGGTGTCCTTGACAAGTGCCACGATGTCGAGCTTGCTGCCGTCGGAGAACGTCAGCGTGACGGTCACGTCGTCGCCCGGGGACAGCGGCGCGGCGATGTCCATGAGCATGATGTGGTTGGCTCCCGGCTCGAGCAGCAGCGAGCCGCCCGCGGGAACAGTGACATCGCCCTGGATCTTCCGCATCTTGCCGTCGACGACCTCGTGGAGCTCGGTGACCCCCGCGACATCGCTTTCGAGCGCGGTGATCACGAGATCTTCATCGCCGTGGTTTTCGATGGTGCCGAAGACGCCGCTCATTGCCTCGCCCGGCTTTACATCGGGATCGGTGGCCTTCACCCAGGTGTCTTGCGCGGTGACGACGGCCTGCTGGCCCTGTTCCGCGGTGTTCGCGGCTGGATCCTTCGGGGGCTCCGCCGACGAGCAGCCGGTGAGGGTGAGTGCGAATGCGGCAGCGGTGGCGGCAAGGCCAACCGCCGCACGGCGCGAGCGCTGGGTGCGGTGTGTGGTGAACATGGATTACTCCTCGGTATCGCGGGGGCTCTGGCCCTCCGCAGAGGATGCGCTCTTGCGCATCCGAATAAACATGGGAATGGCGACGGCGACGGCGACAATTGCCGCCGCACCGATCGCGAGGGGGAGTGAGAGGCCGGAACCCGCTGCGTCCTGGGTGCCGTCTGCGGCACCCTCGGCGGGCTCTTCCTCGGCCTCGGCTTCTCCCGTGTAGGGGAGGACTTCGCCAGCTTGACCGTTCTCGATGTCGAAGGTGAAGCCACCCTCAATCGGGTGCCCGTCGCTCGACACCACGCGCCATGCCGACGTGTAGTTGCCGTCGCTGAGCGGGGTCTTGAACGCTTGCGTGACATCTCGCCCGCTGAAAGTGGGAAGCCCGTTGGTGGCGTCGCCCCCGTCTGGGGCCGTCACGTGAATCTCGGTGCCGACCTCAAGCACATTGTCGCTGAAGGTGAGCCTGAGAGCGGAAGGTTCTCCGCTGTCGGTGGTCTGCACTTCAACGTCGATGAGTTGGTCGTGTGCCTGTGCAGGGCTTGACGGGGTCAAGAACACTGCGAATGCGAGGCCAAGGAGTACCGCGAATACTGCGGCGGCGACTACCTGCGGCCAGCGCGTGACGGCCTGGAATTGGGTATGCGTATGCATAGGTGATCCTGTCTCTTCTCGGAAGAAACCGAGAGATATTCCTGTTGTGCTAGAGCTGTGGCGACGTGGATGCGACGGGTGGCCCGCGCAGTGACCAGGACGCATACGTCAGCAGCTGGTCGCGGAGGATCGGTGCCGCACGCGGCACAGGAGGCAATTCACGGCGTTCGAACGCCGCGAGGCTAAAGGGCTGGGGAAGCGCGCGTCGGATCGAACGGCCAAGCGCAATCACCGCGCGTTCGCCACGCGCGACCAAGACCGTTGACAACACGGCCGCGACGGCGTGCAACGTCCACATCAGTGTGTCTGCTGATCCGGCCTCGACCACCGAGGGAACGAATCGCTCAAGTGAGGCGAGGTGCGCCGCGTGCGAGCCCATCGGAAACTTCGAGGCCCCCGAAAGCGCAGTCGTGACGCCGATGCCCGCGAACGCCCAGTGGTACATGAACTGGCTCGCGCCAACCGCGAGGCCCACGCGCCAGAGCGACTCGGTCTTACCCGCGAGCGCGACGCAGAACGGCAACGCGATGACCGCGGTGACGAGCACCGCGAACGCGGAGACTTCTCCGCCAGCGAGCGAGTGCGAGGCGGCAGCGAGGACCGTCGAGAGCGCAGCACCAATCACGCCGCGGGCGGTACGCGCCGCGCGACTGAGGGGCTGCTGTCGCCGAGCCATACTGCAATCCTAACCTGCGAAACCTGAGCGGCTCCGGTGCTCCTTTTGCAGCTGGGGCCGCTCCGGGCGATCCACGGTAGGCTTGATCCTCGTGTCAGACAACACCACGAACCCCAATCCGATTTCGCAGGAAGCGGTCGATGCCGCTGTAGCTGAGGCGCTCGCGGCATTTACCGCGGCCGACTCAGTCGCGGCCCTGAAAACCGCAAGAACCGAGCATGCCGGCGACGACTCAGCCATCGCCAAGCTCAACGCGCTCATGCGCGAGGTTCCCAAGGAAGAGAAGGCTGCAACCGGCAAGATCATGGGCCAGGCCCGTGGCCGGCTTGAGGGTGCGTTTAAGAGCCGCGAGAGCGAGCTCGCAGCCGTCGAAGCTGCAGCACGGCTCGTCGCGGAGACCGTCGACGTCACGCAGGCTCCCGTGCGCCGCCGCGCCGGTACCCGCCACCCCCTCGAGCAGCTCAAGGAGGAAGCCGGTGACATCTTCATCGGCATGGGCTGGGAGATCGCGGAGGGCCCCGAGATCGAGCACGAGTGGTTCAACTTCGACGCCCTCGGCTTCGATCCTGACCACCCGGCGCGTGCAATGCAGGACACGTTCCTCATCGACCCCGCAGACCGGCACCTGCTGCTGCGCACCCACACCTCGCCCGTGCAGATCCGCTCGCTGCTGGGCCGCGAGCTGCCCGTGTACGTCGTGGCCCCCGGCCGCACGTTCCGCACCGACGAACTCGACGCGACCCACACTCCGGTGTTCAACCAGATCGAGGGCATCGCGATCGATCGCGGGCTGACGATGGCGCACCTGCGCGGCACGCTCGAGCACTTCGCGCGCCAGATGTTCGGTGCCGAGGCGAAGATCCGCCTGCGCCCGAACTTCTTCCCCTTCACTGAGCCGTCCGCCGAGATGGACGTGTGGCAGCCGAACGCCAAGGGCGGGGCTCGCTGGGTCGAGTGGGGCGGCTGCGGCATGGTCGATTCGAACGTACTCGCCGCGGCAGGCATCGACCCGACCGAATACCAGGGCTTCGCCTTCGGTATGGGAATTGAGCGCACGCTCCAGTTCCGCAACGACCTCAACGACATGCGAGACATGGTTGAGGGCGACATTCGTTTCAACGCACAGTTCGGAGGCCTCGTCTAATGCGGATCCCACTCAGCTGGCTCGGCGAGTTCGTCTCGCTGCCCGCAGATACCACCCCCGAGGACGTGCACGCGCAGCTCGTGAGCGTCGGCTTCGAGGAAGAATCGGTTCGCCGATTCGATCTCTCCGGCCCGCTCGTCGTCGGTGAGGTGCTCTCTGTTGAGCCCGAGCCGCAGTCGAACGGCAAGACCATCAACTGGTGCCAGGTGCGCGTCGCCCCCGAGAGTGAGACCGCTGCCGACGGCGGCGAAGACGTGCGCGGCATCGTCTGCGGTGCGCACAACTTCGGCCCGGGCGACAAGGTCGTTGTGACCCTGCCCGGTGCCGTGCTGCCCGGCGACTTCAAGATCGCCGCGCGCAAGACCTACGGCCACGTGTCAGACGGCATGATCGCCTCCGCCCGCGAGCTCACGCTCGGCGAGGATCACGACGGCATCATCGTGCTGTCGCGTCTCGGCCTCGATCCCGCGATCGGCACCGACGCGCTCGAACTGCTCGGCCTCGCCGACACCGCGGTCGAGATCAACGTCACGCCCGACCGCGGCTACGCGTTCTCGGTGCGCGGCGTCGCCCGCGAGTACTCGCACGCAAGCGGATCGGCGTTCACCGATCCCGCAGCGATCGAGGTCACCCCGGCGGCGGGCTTCCCCGTGACGCTCGCCGACGATGCGCCGATCCGCGGGCATGAGGGGGCCACTGGCTTCATCACCCGCGTCGTGCGCGGCATCGATGCGACCAAGCCCACCCCGGCCTGGATGGTCGCGCGGCTGCAGCTCGCGGGCATCCGCGCGCTCACGCTGCCCGTCGACATCTCGAACTACGTGATGCTCGAGCTCGGCAACCCGCTGCACTCCTACGATCTCGGTAAGCTCCAGGGGGGCATCACAGTGCGCCGCGCCCGTGCCGGCGAGACGCTCGAGACGCTCGACGGCCAGGAGCGCAAGCTCCATGTCGAGGATCTGCTCATCACCGACGACTCGGGCCCGATCGGGCTCGCGGGCGTCATGGGCGGCGAGTCGACGAAGGTCGACGACGCGACGACCGACGTGCTCATCGAGGCGGCGACGTTCGATCCGATCACGATCGCGCGCACGCACCGTCGGCACAAGCTGCCGAGCGAGGCCTCGAAGCGCTTCGAGCGCGGCGTCGACCCGCTCGTCGCCCGGGCCGCGGCGCAGCGCATGGTGGATCTCCTCGTCGAGCTCGCCGGGGGCACCGTCGACGCGCTCGGCAGCGACCTGGTGGCTCCCTGGGAGCCCACCGAGGTGCTGCTGCCGATCGCGCGTGTGAACGGCCTGCTCGGAACGGATTTCAGTGACGACGAGGTGCGCGGCGCGCTCGCAACCATCGGGTGTACGGTCGCTGAGTCATCCGCGGGCACGCTCAGCGTCACCGCGCCGAGCTGGCGCTCGGACCTCACGCGTCCGGCAGACCTTGTGGAAGAAGTCGCGCGCATCGTCGGCTACGACCGGATCCCCTCGGAGCTCCCGGTCGCGCCCGCTGGCCGTGGCCTCACACGCTCGCAGCGGCTCCGCCGTCGCGCCGCGAACATCACGACGGCAGCTGGCTTCGATGAGGTGCAGAGCTATCCCTTCGTGTCGCGTGCACAGCTCGACAACTTCGGTGCTGGCGCTGAGCTTGCTGGGGAGCACTCGGCTGACGTCGACGCGATCCGCCTCGCGAACGCGCTCGACGGCGAGACCCCGTTCATGCGGCGCTCGCTGCTGCCAGGCCTCGTGACCGCTGCCCAGCGCAACGTGTCACGCGGTCTCACCGATCTCGCGCTCGTCGAGTTCGGGCGCGTGTTCGTGCCGCTCGCCGCGCCAAACGAGCTCGGCACGGCCACTGTTCCGCCGCTCGCGGCGCGCCCCTCTGCCGAGGTGCTCGCCGAGCTCAACGCGTCGATCCCGGAGCAGCCGCACTCGGCCGCAGCACTGCTTATCGGTGATGCGATCGAAAAGCAGCCGGGGGAGCCCGGACGCGAGTACGACTGGGCCGACGCAATCGATGCCGCGCGCATCACCGCTGGCGCTGTCTCTGCTGAGCTGTCGGTTCGCCAGGGTGCGCACCGCGCGTTCCACCCGGGCCGCACCGCCGAGCTCGTGGTTGCCGGCGAGGTCGTTGGCGTTGCCGGTGAGCTGCTGCCGGAACTGGTTGCCGACTACCACCTGCCTGGCCGTGTCGCCGCCTTCGAGCTCAACCTCGAGCGCGTCATGGAGCTCGCCCCGCGCGAGCCCGCGACCGCGAACCTCTCGGGGTACCCCGCGGCGACGCAGGATCTCACGCTCGTGGTCTCGCTCGACGTGCCGGCTGCGGAGGTGCTCTCGACGGTCGTCGCGGGCGCAGGCGAGCTGCTTGAGCACGCACACATTGTCGCCGACTACCGCGGCCAGGGCATCGACGAGGGACAGCGCGCGCTCACGTTTGCGCTCCGGTTCCGCGCGAGCGACCGCACGCTGAAGGCTGAGGAAGCGAGCGAGGCGAAGCTTGCGGGCGTCGCCGCTGCAGAAGCAGCGTTCGGGGCGAAGCTGCGCGACTAGCGCTGCTGCGACGCCGCACGCGCCTTCGGGCCGCACCCGCCTACTAGGGGTCAGTTTGCGCCATGATTTCGGGGAGATCCCCGATTTTGTGGCGCAAACTGACCCCTAGTTGCGTGCGGGGAGGCACACGGTAGCGTTGTGGCTGTATACCCGGTGGGCGAACCCGCCAGCCGGGTTGCCCCGACGACGGAGGCTCGCATGCTCATCGCGATCGCAGGAAGTACCGGAACGGTTGGGAGACACCTTGTGCGCCTGGCGTTGGACGCGGGCGCAGATGTCCTCGCCCTAGCCCGTAACCCGCACGTAGGCGGTCCCGCCGCAGACCCCGCATCCGAGGGGCAGGGATCCCTCACCCGTATTGCGGCCGATCTCACGAGCGCAGAGCCGCTCGACCTGTCGGGTGTCGACGCGGTGATCGACGTCTCGGCGAGCGGCAAGCTCTCTGGCTCCCGCGAGTTCTTTGGCGCGGTCACCGAGAAGCTGTTGCGGGCCGGTACCGCGGCCAATGTGAGGCACTACGTCGCGCTCTCGATCGTCGGCGCAGCCGCCAACCCCTTCGGCTACTACGCGGGGAAAGCGCTCCAGGAACAGCTCATCGAGTCAGGCCCGCTGCCGTGGACAGTGCTAAGAGCCACCCAGTTCTTCGAGTTCGCCGAGCAGAGCTCAGTCTCAGTCGGGCGTTGGACGATCATCGCGAAGATGCGCACGCAGCCCGTCGCAGCTGAATCAGTAGCGCGGCGGTTGCTCGAGCTCGCGACTCGTCCGGCTCAGGGGAATGCGCGGGATCTCGCCGGGCCCGACGAACTCTGGCTCGCCGATCTCGGACGAATGGCGTTCGAGACCCACGGGCTCAGCCAGTCAGTAATCGAGCTTCCACTTCCAGGGAAGTTCGGGCGCGCGGTGCGTTCGGGCGGCTCCCTCCCGGGGCCCGACGTCGACATCGACAGCGTGAGCTACGAGGATTGGCTAGCTGCCGGCGCCCACTGACGTCGCGCTCCTTGCCGAAGGCTGCCGGGCGGGCGACCCGGCGAGGCTCCTGCCGGGCGGGCGACCCGGCGAGGCTCCCGCCGAGCGGGCGAATCAGCGAGGCCCCCGGGCGAGATCGCCGCCAACACCTGCTCTTTCCTCAGTGCCCGCACAGGAGTAGTGTGTCCCGCACAAATACTCACGCGTAAGGGAAGCTCGGTGACGCCATGACTCAGAAGATCATCCCCAATATCTGGTGCAATCGCACGGCCGAGCAAGCTGGCGACTTCTACGCCGAGGCTTTCCGCGGCGCCGGGTTCCAAGCTCAGTCAACGGTCTCGGCTCGCTACCCGAGCGAGGGCCTTCCCGACTTTCAGCGGGACTTCGCGGGGGAGGCGCTCGTCGTCGATGTCACCGTCGAGGACACCCAAATCGCACTCGTCAACGCTGGCCCCGAGTTCTCCCCGAACCCGTCGATCTCCTTCATGGTGAACTTTGACCCGATGATGTTCGCCGGCGACGCAGCTGAGGCGCGACGCCGGCTTGACGGGCTCTGGGAGGCGCTCGCCGCCGACGGCTTCGTGATGATGCCCCTCGGTGAGTACCCGTTCGCAGCACACTACGGCTGGGTGCAGGATCGCTTTGGGGTGAGCTGGCAGCTCATGCTCACGCGCCCCGAGGGCGATCCGCGCCCGTTCATCATTCCCGCGCTCATGTTCGATGGCCCGGCGCAGAACCGCGCGGCGGATGCTGCCGCCCGCTACGTCACACTCTTCGCGCACGTTCCCGGGGGAGCGGCGGTCGGCCTCCAGTCGCCCTACGGCCAAGCGATGGGCGATGCGACGCCTGAGGCGCTCGCGTTCGGCGAGTTCCGCATCGGGGAGCAGTGGTTCATGGCCTCGGACAACGGATCGGGAACCGATCACGGGTTCAGCTGCGGGGTCTCGTTGCAGGTGAACTGCACTGACCAAGCCGAGATTGACGCCCTGTGGGAGGGGCTATCTGCTGTGCCAGAGGCCGAGCAGTGCGGCTGGCTCGCAGACGAATTCGGGGTGAGCTGGCAGATCGTGCCGGCGAATATGGAGGAGCTCATGGGGCGCGAGGACTCATACGCGAAGCTCATGGCGATGAAAAAGATCGTCATCGCAGACTTCTGAGCGCGCCCGCCGGGCAACTCGGGGAGCGGATCGGGGCCCCGGGGCTCGCCCGGACAGAGGCCGGTGGAACGCGGTGAGCGCGTTTGCGCGGCACGCGATAGCGTGGAGGTACGAACCCCACGCACACAGATCGTGCCCACAGATGGAGTAGAGATGTCAGAGCAGACCGAGTACACCGCGATCATCACCGAGACACACGGCCGCGTCGCCACCATCACCCTGAACCGCCCCGAGGCGCTCAACGCGCTGAGCAACACGCTCATCAGTGAACTTGTTTCGGCGGCCGCGGGCTTCGACGCCGACCCGAACATCGGAGCGATCATCATCACCGGCTCGGAGCGTGCGTTCGCGGCCGGTGCCGACATCAAGGGCATGCTCGAGCTCGAGTACTCCGACGTGCTCGCGGGCGGCGTCTTCCCGTCGTGGGGTGGCCTCGAGCAGATGCTCACCCCGACAATCGCGGCGGTCTCTGGCTTCGCCCTCGGTGGGGGCTGCGAGCTCGCGATGATGTGCGACATTATTATCGCCGGTGACAACGCGAAGTTCGGGCAGCCCGAGATTAACCTCGGTGTGATCCCCGGTTTCGGCGGCACGCAGCGCCTGCCCCGCGCGATCGGAAAGTACAAGGCAGCAGACATGGTGCTCACGGGCCGCATGATGGACGCGGAGGAGGCCGAGCGCTCGGGCCTCGTCTCTCGCGTCGTGCCCGCCGCCGAGCTGCTCGACGTCGCGAAGCAGACCGCAGAGCTGATTGCCTCGAAGCCCCTGCCGGCGGTCCAGGCCGCCAAGAACGCGCTGCAGGCGGCAGAGGAGTCGTCGCTCGCGGAGGGACTTCGCGTCGAGCGGATCGCGTTCGCAGCGCTCTTCGCGACGGAGGATCAGACCGAGGGGATGCGCGCGTTCGCAGAGAAGCGCGAAGCGAACTTCAAGCACCGCTAGGCCCCGACGGGTAGCTGCTGGGTGTGGGGGAGCGTTCCCCCCACCCGCGCCTCCCAGCGAAATCGGGTGCTGTGCCTCCACAAAATTCGGCCGCGGTCTTTCGGCGCGGCGCTTGGTGCCAGAATAGAGGTGCGCGAGAAAGGGTATTGATGACGTACAGTGTGGCGGTCGCCGGAGCGAGCGGGTATGCAGGAGGCGAGCTGCTGCGCTTGCTTGCGGATCACCCGGAGTTTGAGATTCGAACGGTCACCGGGCATTCAAACGCCGGCAAACCACTCATCGCATCGCAACCACACCTGCGATCGCTCGCGCATCTCACCCTGCGAGAGACCACTCCCGAGGTGCTCGACGGACACGACGTTGTGTTTTTCGCGCTGCCGCACGGCGCATCCGGGGCACTCACCGCTCAGCTGAAGAACGTGCGACTCGCGATCGACTGTGGCGCAGACCACCGGCTCACGAGCGAAGCAGACTGGGCCGCGTTCTACGGCGGCGACTTCAACGAGGCGTGGACGTACGGTGTGCCCGAACTCATTGTGGGGACCGGAGCATCCGCCGGCGAGCACCCTCGCCAGCGCGCAAACCTTGTCGGCGCGACCAAGATCGCCGCACCCGGCTGCAACGCCTCCACGGTCGCGCTGTCACTCGCACCCGGCATCGCCGCCGGCGTCATCGAGGCCAGCGATATTGTGACCGTGCTTGCCGTCGGCCCCTCGGGAGCGGGCAAGGCGGCGCACACACACCTGCTCGGCTCCGAGCTGATGGGCACCGCGAATCCGTACGCCGTTGGGGGCACCCACCGACACATCCCGGAGATCCAGCAGGCCCTGCGCGGCGCGGGTGCCGAGAACCCGACGCTGAGTTTCACCCCGGTGCTCGTCCCCATGAGCCGGGGCATCCTCGCAACGACGACCGCACGCATCGTGCCAGGCACGAGCGCCGCCGACGTGCGCGCAGCCTGGGAGCAGGCCTACGCCGACGAGACCTTCGTACACGTGCTCCCCGAGGGTGTCTTCCCGCGCACAGCCGACACGGTCGGAGCGAACACCTGCCTCATGGGCATTGCGATCGACGAGGCCGCCGGCCGGGTTGTCATCGTCGCTGCCGTCGACAACCTCGCCAAGGGCACGGCCGGCGCCGCGATCCAATCGGCAAACATCGCCCTTGGCATCCCAGAAGCCACCGGCCTGAGCGTGAATGGAGTCGCACCGTGACCGTAACCACCCCCGTAGGGTTCCGCTCCGCCGGAATCACCGTTGGCCTGAAGAGCACGGGCAAGCCAGACCTTGCGCTCGTCGTGAACGACGGTCCCGCGCCCGCGAGCGCCGTGGTGTTCACCTCGAACCGAGCCCAGGCAAACCCGATTCTCTGGAGCCGCAAGGTCGCCCAGAACGGGCCCGCCCGCGCGGTCATCCTGAACTCAGGCGGCGCGAACTGCTTCACCGGCGACTTCGGCTACGAGACTACCCGGCTCACCGCCGAGGCCGTCGCCCGCGAGCTCGCGGCGCAGTCAACGGGCACCGAGCAGACCCCGACCGACATGATCGACGAGGGGGCCGAGCGTGTGCTCGTCTGCTCGACCGGGCTCATCGGGACCGGCGATCAGTCTTTCCGCGACAAGATCGTGGACAACGTGCCCGCGCTCGTCGGCGCGCTCGCCGCAGATGACACCACGGCTCCTGCCGCGATCCTCACCACCGACTCCGTGGAGAAGACCGCGACCCATACCGGTGACGGTTGGACGATCGGCGCAATGGCGAAGGGCGCGGGCATGCTCGCACCGGGGCTTGCCACGATGCTCGTGGTGATCACGACCGACGCGCTCCTCGACAGCGAAGAGCTCGACGCTGCACTGCGGCGTGCCACCGCGGTGAGCTTCGATCGGCTCGACTCCGACGGCTGCATGTCGACGAACGACCAGGTGACTGTGCTGGCAAGTGGAGCCTCGGGCGTAGCGCCCGAGCTCACCGAGTTTGCCGCAGCCCTCGCCGGGGTGTGCGACGATCTCGCCGCCCAGCTGCAGCAAGACGCCGAGGGAGCAAGCCACGACATCGACATCGAGGTCCGCGGTGCCGCGAGCGTCGAAGATGCCCTCGAAGTGGGCCGCTCGGTCGCGCGCAACAACCTGTTCAAGGCCGCAATCTTCGGTAACGACCCGAACTGGGGCCGCGTGCTCGCCGCGATCGGCACCACCGAGGCAGCCTTCGACCCGTACGCAGTCGACGTGAGCTTCAACGGGGTGCGGCTCTGCCACGCAGGAGCTCCAGACCGCCCAGTCGAAGAGTGCGACCTCACGCCGCGCAAGACACACGTCGAGATCGAGCTGTTTGCGGGCTCGTTCGCCGCGACCGTGCGCACCAATGACCTCACGCACGACTACGTGCACGAGAATTCCGCGTACTCGAGCTAGGAGCCCCATGACGAACGTCACGACCCCCGTGGAACGCGGGCGGGCGGCCGAGAAAGCCGCCGTGCTCATTGAGTCGCTTCCGTGGCTGAAGAAGTTCCGCGACGCCATTATGGTGATCAAGTTCGGCGGCAACGCCATGGTTGACGACACGCTGTTGAAAGCGTTCGCCGAGGACGTGGTGTACCTCAGGCACACCGGTATCCGCCCGGTCATCGTGCACGGTGGCGGCCCACAAATCAACCGGATGCTCGAGCGTCTCGGCATCGAGAGCGAGTTTCAGGGCGGCTACCGGGTGACGACACCCGAGACGATGGACGTCGTGCGGATGGTGCTCACGGGCAAGGTGAATCCGGAGCTTGTCGACGAGATCAACGCACACGGCCCTCTTGCCTCGGGCACGACGGGCGAAGACGCCGGGCTGTTCATCGGCCGCAGGCGCGAGCCGATGGAGGTCGACGGTGAACTCGTTGATCTGGGGCGGGTGGGCGACATCGTTGGTGTGCGATCCGAGTCAGTGCTTGCGACGCTCGATGCCGGCTTGATCCCAGTCGTGTCCTCGATTGCGCCGGATGTGGATCGGCCGGGGGAGTCGCTGAACATCAACGCCGACGCGGCCGCGTCTGCGTTGGCCTCAGCGCTCGGAGCTGAAAAACTCGTGATCCTCACCGACGTCGCCGGCCTGTACTCAGACTGGCCGAACCGCGACTCGCTCGTCTCCTCGATCAGCTCTTCCGAGCTCGAAGCGATGCTCCCGTCGCTGGAATCAGGCATGATCCCGAAGATGCGCGCCTGCCTGGACGCCGTCCAGGGTGGGGTGCCGAAGGCTGCAATCATTGATGGGCGAGAGCCCCACTCCGTACTGCTCGAGATCTTCACGGAGCAGGGCATTGGCACGGAAGTCACGCCCGGCTAGTTTCGCAGTCGATCCCGGGGCAGCCGCCCCGGGGGATCTCGCCGCGGCGGTGATCGGAGCCGTCGCCGGCGGGGCCGTGTTCACCGCCCTCTACCCTGTGGGCGGAGCTGGCTGGTGGGGCTCTCCAGCTTGTGCACCCGGCGAACAATTGGGGTTGGCCTGGCTGTTCGCCCTCTGCGGCCACGCGAGCTTCGGTGCCTTCTCGCTCATCCTCGCGCGGGTGGACCTGCGAACGCAGACGCTCCCGAATAGGCTCGTGAGCTGGGCCACGATCGTCACGGTGCCGCTGCTAGCGGTAGCGGGGATCCTTCGCGGAGAGCGCGCGCAGCCTGGGGAAGTGCCGGCCACGACCGCCCTGCCCACGGACGCCCCGTGGGCAATGGCAACAGCCCTGCAAGCGGCGCAGAGCGCGGCGTCTCCTGCGGGGCCAATTACAGCGGCGCTGGTGCTCTCTGCGGCGGCCGCCATCGTGTGGGCCCTTCCGGGCCGCACGCTGGGAGGCGGTGACGTGAAACTCATGCCACTCGCTGTATACGCGGCAGTCTGCGCCCTCGGGGACGCCGCGTGGCCTGCGGGCGCAGTCGTCTTCGCTGGCGCGTTCTTGTTCGGGGTCTGTGCGCACGGGCTCCTCACCATCGCCCGAAAACAGCGCGCGTTTGCCGCGGGGCCGCTCATCCTTGCGAGCTCCTGGGTGACACTCGCGGCTGCACGGTTTATCGACAGCTGATGCCGAACCTCCGGCATGCCTGGTGCCAGGGAAATCGGGGCGCGCGCCGATAGGATGGAGGTATTGAATTGGCCGAGTGAAAGGCGGGCACAGTGACCTACGTGATTGCTCTTCCGTGTGTGGACCTGAAAGACCGCGCCTGTGTGGATGAGTGCCCCGTTGACTGCATCTACGAGGGCGACCGGATGCTCTACATCCACCCCGACGAATGCGTCGATTGTGGTGCGTGCGAGCCGGTGTGCCCGGTCGAGGCCATCTACTACGAAGACGACCTCCCCGGTGAGTGGTCTGAGTACTACAAGGCAAATGTCGAGTTCTTCGACGAGATCGGTTCGCCGGGCGGGGCAGCGAAAGTCGGCGTCTACGATTTCGACCACCCGGTTGTGGCTGTCTTGCCGCCGCAGGAGCACTAACTCACCCCGACCCGCGGGGCACCATGTGCGGCGAGACACGCCAGAGCATACCCCGCCTCAATCGCCGAATTTTGTTTGATGTCGAAGTACTTTCTGTCAGAAAGCGGCATGATTGAGCCAATTGGTTCGTGAACTCCCGGTTTGCGGGTAAGGTGAAAATGATCGCTGCCCACACCCTTGGGGCGTGCTCGAACGGACCTCACAAGGAGATGACGTGACTGAAACACCTTCGGCTCAGGCAACCGCCAAGCTGAGCTTCCCCGGAGGATCCGCTGAGTTCCCAATCATTCCTTCGGTTGATGGGCCCGACGCGATCGACCTGAGCTCGCTGACCAAGCAGAGTGGCTACACCGCGCTCGACTACGGGTTTGTGAACACGGCCTCGACGAAATCCGAGATTACCTACATCGATGGCGAAGAGGGCATCCTCCGCTACCGCGGGTATCCCATCGACGAGCTCGCACAGGCCTCAACCTTCCTCGAGGTCGCATACCTGCTCATCTACGGCGTGCTGCCGAGTGCTGACGAGCTTGCGAGCTTCGACAACGAGATTCGCCGCCACACGCTGCTCCACGAGGACATGCGCTACTACTTCGAGGGCGTGCCGCACACGGCGCACCCCATGGCAGTGCTTTCGGGCGGTCTGCAGACGATGTCGACCTACTACGAAGACTCGCTCGACACTGCGGAGCCCGAGTTCGTTGAGGTCAACACGATCCGCCTGCTCGCGAAGCTTCCCGTGCTCGCGGCATACGCGCACAAGAAGTCGATCGGCCAGGCCTTCCTGTATCCCGATAACAACCTCAGCTTCGTCGAGAACTTCCTCCGACTGAACTTTGGCAATAAGGCCGAGAAGTATGAGATGAACCCGGTGCTCGTCGATGCGCTCGACAAGCTGCTCATTCTCCACGCAGACCACGAGCAGAACGCGTCGACTTCGACCGTGCGCCTCGTCGGTTCGACCGGCGCGAACATGTTCTCGTCGATCTCGGCAGGCATCAACGCGCTCTCTGGCCCGCTGCACGGCGGCGCGAACGAGGCTGTGCTCGACATGCTCGCGCAGATCCGCGACTCCGGGCAGAGCGTCGAGACCTTCGTCGAGAAGGTGAAGAAGAAGGAAGACGGCGTGAAGCTCATGGGCTTCGGTCACCGCGTCTACAAGAACTACGACCCCCGCGCACGCATCGTCAAGGACAGCGCCGCGAAGGTGCTCGAGGAGCTCGGCGTCAACGATCCCCTCCTCGCGCTCGCGCAGGAGCTCGAGCAGATCGCGCTTGAGGACGACTACTTCAAGGAGCGCAAGCTCTACCCGAACGTCGACTTCTACACCGGGGTGATTTACAAGGCGATGGGCTTCCCCACGCGCATGTTCACCGTGCTCTTCGCGATCGGCCGGCTCCCCGGCTGGATCGCCCAGTGGCGCGAGGCGCGCATCGACCCGCAGACCAAGATCGGCCGCCCGCAGCAGCTCTACTTGGGCTCGCCGGAGCGCCACCTCGACCGCTAACGCCTGGGTGCTCACGCAGAGAACCTCGGCCCCGTGATGCGTAGCTGCGCACCGCGGGGCCGCTTCTTTGCGGCTTCTTCGCGATCGAGGGTGTGCCCCGAGAGCCTCCCGCCCCCAATATCCTTTCTGCCCCGATTAATTCAGACCGACTCCTGCGAGGGCCGGAAACGGGTCGGAATAGATAACACGGGGGCTTGGAGATTTTCGCGGGGCGTCGCGATTGACGTGCGGCGACATATTCGGCTGGTGCGCGCGGGCGATGCTGCCGCGGGCGCTTCGCGCCCTTGCCGTTGACCCCGGTGGGCCCGGGCTGAGCATATTTCGAAGCTCCCACGGTCGGACAGGACCCGCGGACACCGGGGCCATTCAGGAGATGCTCACTGTATTGGCGCACGACGGGGCAACTGCTGAGCGTTCAGGCCTGCACGCTCACAGGTGAGGAGTCTCTCGTGTCGAGGCCTTCGCTAGTCAGCAGGCCAGATGAGTTGGTGCAGCGGGACCCACTGCGTCTTTGTAGTTTGTTCGCACTGCGCGGCAGCCTCGGGCGCGCACGCGGGCCCGCCGGAGACAGTTATCGGAATCGGAAGAAACAGCGCGCCAACGACGAGCGCGAGAATTCCGAGCGAGAGGACGAGCCTTCTGATGGGGTTCCGCCTCGGGTGCGTTCGCATCTGGCCTCCTCGCGTCGCCGGGGCCGCAGCGATCGTTGCTGTGGTGGGATGGATCGATCATTCTATGCGACTAAGCGGCTAAATATGACTCGTCATTGCATATATAGTTCAAAGGATTACCGTGAGCCCGCTTCACCTGGGATAATAGACGTGAACGACCAAACATGCGAGGAGGCGTCATGGCGGCAATGAAACCCAGGACCGGAGACGGGCCTATGGAAGCGGTTCGCGAGAGCCGCGTTATCGTGGTGCGTGTTCCCTTGGAAGGCGGTGGCCGGCTGGTGGTGTCAGTCAATGACGAGGAGGCCGCCGAGCTTCGAGATGTGCTCGCGGGTGTACTCGGAGGCTAGAGCCGAACGCTAGTGAGAAAATGAGGGCCCCTCGGGGCCCTCATTTTTGTTTGTGAGGAAAGCTTGCTGCGGGGAGCGGGCGCGGACACGATCCTCCGCTAACCGGTGCATCGCACCGCGGCCCTCCCCGGGCGTCGGAGCCCGGTTAGCCGTCGAGACGAACGACGGTGAGCAGCCCGTCACCCGTCGGCGCGAGCGACGAAGCAATCGCAGTCGACTCTGCGACGACCGCGAGAAGATCGCGGAGCGCCTGGGTCGATTCATCGCGGGCCGCAGGATCGGGAACTCGGCCATGCCCGAGCGCGCTTGGCACGACAATCGCGCCGCCCGGGCGGACAATACCGAGTGCGTGCTCGAAATACTCGAGCAGCTGAGACTGGTCGGCGTCCAGCAGCACGATGTCGTACGCGGCCAGGTTGAGCCTGGGCATGACGTGTCTGGCGTCGCCCTCGACGAGCCTGGCGCGCGATGCGGGGATGCCAGCCTCGGAGAAGAGGCCTCGCGCCTCGCGCAGGTGCTCGGGCTCGATCTCAATCGAGGTGAGGATCGCGTCGGGCCGGTGGCGCAGCAGCGACAGTCCGCTCACGCCAACTCCGGTGCCGATCTCGCAGATGGCGCGCGCTCCTGAGAGCACGGAGAGGGCAGAGAGCTCGGCGGAGACGGCTCGCGACACAGGCTCGATACCGAGCTCGAGCGACACTCGACGCGCCCGTACGAGCGCGTCTGTCTCGGTCGGGTACTGTTCGGTGTACTGCCAGTTGCGTTCGAGCTTGCTCACGTTCCCTCTTGTCCTCAGTCGTTGCGCCGCCTTTAGGATAGAGCCGTTGGCCGGGTTTTGCCCCTTGGCTCGCCGTGACCGCGCGGGTTCTGGCTGTGAGCTCGCTCGAAGGCTCCGCCACAGGGGGCCGCGAGTCGAGATTCACGGCTGCGACTCGGTACGATGAATGGATGGACGGGCTGTCATTCGGGAAGATCATCATCATTTTGGTGATCGCGATGTTTGTGATCGGTCCGAGCAAGCTCCCGGAATACACGAAAAAGCTCAGCGATTTCGTGCGCTCGATTAAGCGTGCTGCCGACGGTGCGAAGGATCGTCTCAAAGACGAGATGGGCCCTGAGTTCGACGACGTCGACTGGAAGCAGCTCGACCCGCGGCAGTACGATCCGCGGCGGATCATTCGCGACGCCCTCGTTGAAGACGAGGCTGAAGCCCAGCAGGCGCAGCGGCAGCAGCGTCTCGACGAGCTGGCAGCGGCAAGGCGTGCCCGCCAGGGCGTTGCAGAAGACGGCACCATTTCGGTGCGCTTCGACGACGAGGCGACCTAGCCCGCCGTTTTCGCCGCTCTCCCGCCCCTATTTTTCTATTCCGAGCCTTGTACGGGCCGCAGAAGGCTCATGCAGGAGCATTCGGGGCGGAATGGTTGCGGGTAGCCGGGCGGTCTGCTTGCGGGTGCCGGGCGGCGCAGCTCCGCGCCTCCCCGTAGGCTTCGCTCGCCGCTCGCCGCTCGCCGCTCGCCGCTCGCCGCTCAACCGCACCGAGTTTTCTATTCCGTCCCTAATGCGCGCTGCAGAAGGATCAGTGAGGAAAACTCGGGGCGCGAAGGACGACGCGACGCCCCCCGAACACGCGCGAAGCGTTCGTAGCGACCTAAGCCCGTGGGGTGACACCGAGGGACTTCCCGGCGAGCCCGCGGCCCGCAGCCGCGATCGCGGCCGCGACCTGGATGATCACGGCGGCCGCCGGATCCTCAGGGCGTGTCAGCACCGCGGGGGAGCCGCTATCGCCGCCCTCCCTGAACTCCGGGCTGAGCGGAACACTCCCGAGCAGCTTCACAGGCTGCTGCCCCGCAGCGCTTTCCGACGTGTTCAACCTGTCGACGACGGCCGCGCCTCCGCCGGTGCCGAAGAGCTCGAGCACCGTGCCGTCGGGCTGCGCGAGCCCCGACATGTTCTCGATGACGCCGATCACCCGCTGCCCGGTCTGGCGTGCGACGAGTGCGCTGCGCACGGCAACGTCGGCGGCCGCCTCCTGCGGAGTTGTGATGACGAGCACCTCTGCCTGTGGGAGCAGCTGCCCGACGCTGATCGCGACGTCGCCCGTGCCCGGTGGCAGATCGAGCAGCAGCACGTCGAGGTCGCCGAACCAGACGTCGCGCAGAAACTGTTCGATGGTGCGGTGCAACATGGGTCCGCGCCATGAGACAGCGGTGGATCGCGGATCGGCGTCACCCAGGAACATACCGATCGAGATGACCTTCACCCCGTGTGCTTCGGGCGGGATGATCATTTCGCCGACTCTGGTGGGCTGCTCGGTGACGCCGTCTCTGCTGAGACCGAGGATGCCGGGGATCGAGAACCCGAACACGTCCGCGTCGATGAGCCCGACTGAGAGCCCTTGCTGCGCGAGCGCGACGGCGAGCGACGCGGTGAGCGAGGACTTGCCGACGCCACCCTTGCCGCTCGTGACCGCGATAACGCGGGTGAGTGAATCGGGCCCGAACTGCACGGGCCGGGCGGGCCCGCGCACCGTCTCGACGAATGCCTGGCGCTCGGCAGGGTTCATGACGCTGACATCGACGCGCGCCTCGGTGATGCCGGGGGTGCCGAGGGTCGCCTCGGTGACCTCGCGCTCGATGCGCTGGGCGGCGGGGCAGCCAGCGATGGTGAGCTTCAGCGGCACATCGGCGACGCCATCGGCGTCGACCCGCAGCTCGCCCACCATGCCGAGCTCGGTGATGGGGCGGTGGATCTCAGGATCGTTCACCCGCGAGAGCGCACCCCAGAGGCGCTCGGCTGCCTCGCTTCGGCTGTGCTCAGTCATGATCCGGATCCTTCCCCTGCGTCTGCTCTGTGCTCGATGGTCTGTTTCGCGGCGGTTGTTGAGCGTCACGAGCGTCACGAGCGTCACGAGCGTCATGAGCGTCATGAGCCTCATGCGCGTCTTGCGCGTCGAGCTCTGCGAGCAGCGACCGCAGCTCTTGCCGGAGGAACTCGCGGTCTGGCAGATCCTTCAGCGCGAGCCTGAGCGCGACGACCTCGCGGGCGAGGAACTCGGTGTCGGCGAGGTTGCGTTCTGCTTGCTTGCGATCCTGCTCGATCTGCACACGGTCGCGGTCATCCTGCCGGTTCTGCGCGAGGAGGATCATGGGCGCGGCATATGACGCCTGCAGCGAGAGGATCAGCGTGAGCGCTGTGAATCCCAGCGCGGGGGAGTCGAATCGGAGGTGCTTCGGCCCGAACGTGTTCCAGATCAGCCAGAGCACGCAGAAGAGGGTGAGGGCGAGCAGGAACCACGGGGTTCCCATGCCGCGCGCGATGCCCTCTGTCCAGCGCCCGAATCGCTCGTTGCCGTCTACACGGCTCCCGGCGGGTCCGCGGGAGGTGCGGCCCGCGAGCGGAGCTCCGAAATCTTGCCGGCGGTTGAATCGGTTCATGCGCGATCCTCCGCGTCATCGGCGTGGCGCCAGTCGTCTGGGAGGAGATGGTCAAGCACGTCGTCGACCGTAACGACGCCGACGAGGCGCTGCTGCGTATCGACGACCGGCAGCGCGACGAGATCGTAGCTTGCGAGCCTGCGCGACACCTCGGCGGCGCTTGCCGTGACCGGCACCGCCTCGATCTCGGTGTCGAGCAGCGCGCTCAGCCGCTCGTGCGGCGGGAAGCGCAGCATGCGCTGGAAGTGCACCATGCCGAGGTACTCACCGGTTGGCGTCTCGTAGGGCGGGTGCGTGACGTAGACGGCGCTCGCCATCGCGGGCGGAACCTCTGCGCGGCGGATCATCGCGAGCCCCTCGGCAACGCTCGACTCTGCGGCGAGCACGATCGGAGTCGGGCTCATCAGTCCTCCGGCGGTGTCGTGCTCGTATTCGAGCAGACGCCGGACGTCCTCGGCTTCTTCGGGCTCCATGAGGTCGAGGAGTTCCTCGCCGCGGGCTGCTGGGAGTGCGGAGATGAGGTCGGCGGCGTCGTCGGGTTCCATGCGGTCGAGGACGTCGGCGGTGCGGTCGGCGGGGAGGAAGGCGAGGATCGCGATCTGGTCGGTCTCGCTCATCTCCTCGAGCGCGTCAGCGACCCGGTCATCCGCGAGCTCGTCGAGCACGGGGGCCATGCGAGTCTGCGGTAGCTCGAGCAGCGTCGTCGCGAGGTCGGCGGGCTTCAGGTCAACGAGGGTCTGCACGAGCAGCTCTGCGGACTGCGGGCCGCCGTCTTCGCTGGGCCGAGCGATGTCTGACCACTTCACGGTGCGCGCGGGGCCGCGGCCAAAACCTGATCCGGTCTTCGGGGTGCGCACGAAGAGTTCGGAGACCACCCATTCGCCGGTGCGCGTGCGCTCAATCGCGGCGTCCTCGACGGTGGCGCTCACGGGGGTGACGCTGACGGGGGCGGCGGGGAGAGCGGAAGCGGCGCGGGGCGCCGGGTGCGGCGCGGGGGCCCTGCCGTCGGGTCGGAGCTCGACGCGCATGCCGATCATCTCGGCGATCATGCGGGTCTCGCCGCGGCGCTGCTCAAAGCGGCGGATGTTGATAAGACCGGTCGTGATGACCTGGCCCGAAGCGATCGACGTCACCCTGCTGATCGGCACGAAGACGCGGCGCTTGCCGGGGATCTCCACGATGAGCCCGACGACGCGCGGGGCAGCGCTTGCCCGGTACACGACGAGGACATCACGAACTTTGCCGATCTGATCTCCTACGGGATCGAACACGCCTCGACCGGCAAGGCGGCCGACAAAGACCCGCGAACTGCTCACCCCTCTACGGTACCGCGCGCCGGTGCGTCGCGGCTGGAGATGGCGTGCGACGCGCCGGTGACAGGAGCCCAGGGGATCGAGTCCGGGGAGGCCGGATGCTCGCGGCCGGGAGGCCGATGCGAGCAAGTTGTGCAAATCCGGGCATCTTTGGAGTCGCTGTGAAAGAATCAACACATGAGCACCCCCGGTTTCCCCAATTCGCGATCGCCGATCCAGCCCGAGATCCCCAAGGGCGAAGTCGTCTCGACCTACGACCGCTACGAAGACGCGAAGCACGCCGTCGACGTGCTCGCGCGCAGCGGCTTCCCCGTGCAGCGGGTGTCGATCCTCGGCAACGATCTGCGCAGCGTCGAGCGGGTCACCGGCCGGCTCAGCTACGGCAAGATCGCCTGGATGGGGGCGCTCTCGGGCGCATACCTCGGCCTCTTCCTGGGCCTGCTGCTCTTTATCTTCCAGCCCGACAACGCTGGTATCGGCGGGGTCTTCCTCTCGGCGATCGTCATCGGTGCCGGTTTCGGCATGCTCTTTGGGCTGCTCTCGTACGCAATGAACCGCAACCGCCGCGACTTCTCATCGGTGATGCAGATGGTCGCAACCCGTTACGACCTCGTGACGGAGCCCGAGCTGCTGCACGAGGCCAGGCGGGTGCTGACGAGCGGCACGCCGCAGGAGTAGCCCGCGGCTTGCGGCCTGCCCCTTCGGGCCGCGGATCAGTTCAGCACGATGATGCCGAGGTTCAGCGTCGCAGCGAATACGAGCCACAGCAGGTAGAGCACCATGATTGCGCTCGCACTTCGTGACCAGCGCGCAGACATCCACGCGAGCGCCACGACCGTGAAGATGAGCGCGGTGATGATCACCAGCGCGAGCGTCCACGCGATCTCGCCGAACATGGGATACCCAGCGAAGAACATCGGCGTCCATGCGGCGTTGAGCGCGAGTTGAACGCCGAAGACCGTGAGCGTGCCACGGGCGGCGTTCGGGGATCCACCGCGATACCCCGCACGCCAAATCAGGAACCCCGCGAGCGCGATGAGGGCGTAGAGCACCGTCCAGACTGGGGCAAAGACCGTATTCGGCGGGTCCCACGGGACCTTCGTCACTGTCGAGTACCAGCCGTCAACATTTGACGATGACGCGAGGGCCCCGAACACTGAAATCGCCGCGACTCCGACGAGCAGCAGTGCCGCGATCGAGAGCTGTCGGGGCACCGACGGGCGTTGTGTGGTCATTGGCAAAACCTCCGTACGTTGTGAACTCCTCCGGGGACGCGGAGAGGATCCGCACCCCTGGCGCTCAAGCTATTCTTCGGGGCGCTGCTGCTTCTCGGTGAACGCGGCGACCGTGCCGAACGCGATGCCGCAGACTGCCCCTACGATCCAGTTTTGGGCGAGCAACCCGAACGGGATCGCACCCATGAGCGCCACAAAGAACCCAGTTATCCAATGGGGTGTGCGTCTTTGGCTCATAGCAAACACCGTAGCTCGCAAGCGTGAACAGCGGGTGAGAATACGGCGACAAGGTGCGTCGTTACTAGCGAAGGTGCGCGCCTAGCCGCTCGCGGGCAGCCGCCCCCGGATCCTCACCGCCCGTGCACCCTCACTACCCCTGCACCCTCACCACCCCTATTAATCCAGACCGACTCTTGCGATGGCCGAAAACGGGTCGGAATGGATTAATCGGGGGTTTTAGGGTGTGCGGGCGGGGCCTTCGCGGGAGCGCGTACCGCGCAAGGTCGCAGCGCGGCAGCGCCGCAAGGTCGCAGCGCGGCAGCGCCGCAAGGTCGCAGCGCGGCAGCACCGCAAGGCCGCAGCGCGGCAGTGCCGCAAGGCCGCAGCGCCTCGACGCATCGCACGGCGCACAGCGAAAAGGGGCGCGGACCAGGAGTGCAACTCCCAGCCCGCGCCCCTCCTCGCGAGTAGTCGCTACGCCTTGCGCGCGCCCTGCACCCACGCCTCGACATCGTCCGCGGTGCGCGGGATGTTCGCCGAGAGGTTCACGCAGCCGTCCTCGGTGACAACAATGTCGTCCTCGATGCGGATGCCGATGCCGCGGAACTCAGCGGGGACCGTGAGGTCGTCGGGCTGGAAGTACAGGCCGGGCTCGATCGTGAAGACCATGCCGGGCTCGAGTACGCCGTCCATGTACATGTCGCGCCGGGCCTGCGCGCAGTCGTGCACGTCGAGGCCGAGGTGGTGGCTCGTGCCGTGCACCATGTAGCGGCGGTGGTACGGCGTGCCGTCGGCCTCGGGAAGGAAGCCCCATTCGCGGGTGACGCGCTCGATGACGGCCATGGCCGCGTCGTGCACGTCGCCGAAACGGATGCCAGGCTTCACGATCGCGCGGGCCGCGTCTGCGGCCTCAAGCACTGCCTCGTAAGCGAGCCGCTGGTGCTCGCTAAAGGTGCCCGAGATCGGGATCGTGCGGGTAATGTCCGCGGTGTACAGGCTGTCGAGCTCGACGCCCGCGTCGAGGAGCAGCAGGTCGCCATCCTTCACGGGGCCGTCGTTGCGGATCCAGTGCAGCGTGCACGCGTGCGCGCCGGCTGCCGCGATGGTCTCGTAGCCGACCTCGTTACCGTCGAGGCGCGCTCGGTGGTTGAAGACGCCCTCCACGACGCGCTCACCGCGCGGGTGCGCGCTTGCCTCGCCGAGGGCGGCAAGCACCTCGTTGAAGCCGCGCTGCGTCGCGTCAACCGCGTCCTGCATCTCAGTGAGCTCGTACGCATCCTTCACGAGGCGCAGCTCGGAAGCGGCGCGCGCAAACTCTGCATCGTCGAGGGTGACGTCGCCGTCCTGCGAGGCGAATTCTGCGAGATCCTTCGTCGCGACACCGAGCAGCGCCGAGACCTGCTCGAGTGACGGGCGCGGCCCGATCCAGAACTCACCGATCTCGGGGTTCGCGAAGAACTCGTCCGAATCGCGGCCAGCGCGCTCACGGAAGAACAGCGTCGTCTCGCCGGAGGCGTCGATCACGAGGATCGCGCCGGGCTCCGACTCCGAACCCCAGCCGGTGAGGTGCGCGAACGCGCTGTGCGGGCGGTACGGGTAGAACGTGTCGTTCGAGCGCTGCTTGAGCGCACCAGCGGCAACGACCAGGCGCTTGCCCGGGAACTGCGCGGCGAGGGCCTTGCGCCGATCCGCCGCGAACTTCGCGACAGCCAGCTCGGCGGGGAGCTCGTCGACCCGGTCAGCCCAGCTCGATGAGATGTACTTCAGGAAGGTGTCCGACTGCGGAGTGGTGCTCCGGTTCGAGTTGTCGATTTCAGCCTCGTGGGTTGCATTCGCGTTTTCCGTCATTGCTCTATCCTCCCACTGCTCGCTGAGTTTCGGGGACAGTGGTCAGCCACCGGGCGTACGGTGGAGTTATGGGCGGGGGATCCTCGCCCGGTTCGTCACCGAAGGAGTTCAGCCATGGCACAGTACGACGTCTCAGATCGTTCAGCGATTGTCACCGGGGCAGGATCAGGGATCGGCCGCGCCGTCGCGCTGCTGCTCGCGCGCAACGGGGCGAGCGTCATCGTCCAAGACATCAATGCCGACGCGGCTGGGGCTGTCGTGAGCGAGATCGAAGCCGCCGGGGGAGTAGCTGCCGCGGTTGCCGGCGACGCGAGCTCGACGGAGATTATCGACGAGACGATCCGCGCGGCCGCAGCGCTCGGCCCGGTGAAGATCGCGGTGAACAACGCCGGCATCGGCGGCGCGGTCGGCACGACGGCGGCATACAGCGACGAGGATTGGCAGCGCGTCATCGACCTCAACCTCACGGCCGTATTCCGCGGCGTGCGCGCGCAGTCTGCGCAGATGCTCGCGAACGGAGGCGGGGCGATTGTGAACGTCGCATCGATACTCGGCAGCGTGGGAAGCGCCGGATCGCCTGCGTACGTCGCGAGTAAGCACGCGGTTGTCGGGCTCACGAAGACCGCTGCACTGGAAACCGCAACGCACGGTGTGCGCGTCAACGCCGTCGGCCCCGGCTACATCGACACTCCGCTGCTCGGGCAGGCTTCCCCCGAGGCGCGCGAGGCCCTCATCGCGAAGCATCCGATGGGGCGGCTGGGGAAGGCCGAAGAGGTCGCTGAGCTCATTGCGTTCCTTGTCAGTGACGCCGCTTCGTTCGTCACCGGCAGCTACCACCTCGTCGACGGCGGCTACACGGCTCCGTAAGCAGCCATAGACTGAGGGAATGACAGGGCTGCCGGGCTACGACCTTCACACCCACTCCGTGCACTCGGATGGCACCACGAGGCCGAGCGAGATCGCCGCTGAGGCTGCCGCGCTCGGTCTCGCGGGCTTCGCACTCACCGACCACGACACCGTCGACGGTTGGGCAGAGGCACGCGAGGCCGCGCACGCGCACGGCATCGACTTTGTGCCCGGTATCGAGCTCACCACGATGCACAACTGGAAGTCGCGCCACTTGCTCGGCTACGGCATCGATCCCGAAGCCTCCGAGCTGATGGCCGCGCTCGTGCGCGTGCGCGAGGCGAGGTTCGATCGCGCACGCCACATGGTGGATCTCCTCGCCGTCGACTACGACATTACCTGGGAGTCGGTCGTCGGAGAGTCCGCGACGATCTCGGTGGGGCGGCCGCACATCGCCGATGCGCTCGTCGTCGGCGGGTACTTTGCGGATCGCAGCGCGGCCTTCGCCGAAGTGCTGCACCCACGCTCGCCCTACTACGCGCCGACGTACGCGCTCGACACGTTCGACGCGATCGGGCTCGTGCGCGCCGCCGGGGGAGTCGCCGTGCTCGCGCACCCGGTGGCCGAGCGTCAGAGCACGCCGACGCCGCCCGAATCGGTGCGGGAGTTTGCCCGCGCGGGACTCGTCGGAATCGAGCTTGAGCACCCGGAGAACCGGGCAGACTGGCTGCCGCCGCTGCGCGCCGTTGCCGCAGAGCTGGGGCTGCTCGTGACGGGATCAAGCGACTACCACGGTGCGGGCAAGCCGAACCGGCTCGGCGAACACACCACTCCGCAGGCAACGGTAGAGCTGCTGCGCGCGGGCGTCGCGACGCCCCGCTAGCCCGGGCCGGGGCCGGCGCCAGGCGTAAACGGCTCTGGCCGATCACGCGGCAGGGTTCCAGCGTGTGGAACTGCCAGCGTGATCGGCCAGAGTCGGTGGATCAGGTGCCGGACCCGCAGGTCACGGCACTGCGCCGAGGCTACGCCGCGGGAGAGTCTGCTGCCGGAACGGCCGAAGCCTCGCCCGAGCCGCCCTCGGCCGCGCCAGCAGCTGCTGCACCGCGACCGCGGCCGCCACGACGGCGGCGACGGCGGGGAGCCGCCTCCCCGTCAGGGCCGGTGGTCGGCGCGGGTGCGCCGGGCTCGCTGCCGCCGTCAGCGTCGTGGCCGTGCTGCTCGTGGCCGTGCGACTCGTGCCGGCCCTGACCCTGCGGGTTTGCGCTGCGCGTGCGGCGGCGGATGCGGCTCGCGCCACCCTCGCCGCTGCCAGCCTCTGAGCGCGATCCTCCGTCAGTGCGTGATCCACCCTCTGCGCGCGAGCCCGATCCCGAGCGCCCACCCGAGGTGCGGCTGCGGTTGCGATCGCCACCGCGTTCGCCCGAGCGCTCGCCACGAGGAGCAGCGTCTTTCACGGGAGTCGCCTTCAGACGGCCCTTGGTGCCCTCGGGGATGTTCAGGTCGGTGAACAGGTGCGGCGACGACGAGTAGGTCTCGGTCGGCTCCGGGATCCCGAACTCGAGCGCCTTGTTGATGAGCGCCCACTTGTGCATGTCGTCCCAGTCGACGAAGGTCACGGCGATGCCGGTGCGGCCAGCGCGGCCGGTGCGGCCGACGCGGTGCAGGTACGCCTTCTCATCGTCGGGCACGGTGTGGTTGATCACGTGGGTGACATCGTCGACGTCGATGCCGCGCGCGGCAACCTCGGTCGCGATGAGCACGTCCTTCTTGCCGGTCTTGAACGACGCCATGGCGCGCTCGCGCTGATCCTGGTTGAGGTCGCCGTGCACCGCCGCAGCCTCGTAGCCGCGGTCGGTGAGCTCCTCCTGCAAGCGGGCTGCCGCGCGCTTGGTGCGCATGAAGATAACGGTCTTGCCGCGGCCCTCAGCCTGGAGGATGCGGCCGATGACCTCATCCTTGTCGAGCGAGTGCGCGCGGTAGATGATGTGCTCGATGTTTGCCTGCGCCTGGCCCTCGTCGGGGTCGGTTGCGCGGATGTGGATCGGGTTCGTCATGAAGCGACGCGCGAGCGACACGATGATGCCCGGCATGGTTGCCGAGAAGAGCATGGTGTGGCGGCCGGCGGGGGTCTGCGAGAACAGCTTCTCGATGTCGGCGAGGAAGCCGAGATCGAGCATCTTGTCTGCCTCGTCGAGCACCATCTCACGGACGTTGCCGAGGTTGAGGACGCGCTGGCTGGCGAGGTCGAGGAGACGTCCCGGGGTGCCGACAACGATCTGCGCGCCTGCCTTCAGCTGCTCGATCTGGCCCTCGTACGCCTTACCGCCGTAGATCGGCACGACGGTTGCCGCGCGTCCCTTCGCGGCGAGCTCGAGGTCTTCGAAGACCTGCATTGCGAGCTCGCGCGTGGGTACGACGACGAGCGCCTGCACGCCTGGCTCCGGGTTCGCGCCGACGCGCTGCAAGAGCGGAAGGCCAAAACCGAAGGTCTTGCCGGTGCCGGTCTTTGCCTGGCCGATGATGTCCTGGCCGGTGAGGGCGAGGGGGATTGTCTGTTCCTGAATGGGGAATGCTTCGGTGATGCCCTTTTCGGCGAGCTGATCAACCATGTCTTGGTCGATACCGAGTTCTGCAAATGTGGTCACGCCTGGTCCTGTTCTGTGTTCGATTGTGCATTGCTGCGCGGTGTACAGGGCGCAGCCTCCGCCGCTCCAACGGCGACGAAGAAAAATACGTGTCCTGCCAGTCTATGCGGGCAGAGCAACAACTGCGTGATTCCGGCTGTGTTTCCACTATGTGGCTGGGTATTCCCGCGTTGCCGGTTCGCGGCGGTAAGCTAAGCATCGTGTTCGACTGGATCCGTAGACTGCGCAAGAAACAAGCGCCGTCAAAAGCGTCGCTGTCCCACGCGAGTGATTCGGAGACCGAGCGCGTCGACCTCGCCGAGTTCGCCCCCGGCATCATGCCGTTCCTCGGCCTCACCGCATACCTGCAGCTCGAACTGTACGAAGCAGCGACCCGCGGTGTCTCAGGCGCAGCAACGCTCGAGGCGAAAGAGACGCTCGCCCGCGTCGCAGGCGAAACTCTCTCGAAGCAGCAGCGGCTCGCAGACGAGATCCGCCGCCGCGGTGCCGAACCACACGAGGTCATGCGCCCCTTCACGAAGGTCATCAACGACTACGTGGAGCGCATCGAAACCGAGGACTGGCACCAGCACGTGCTCTCGCTCTACCTCGTCGGCGGCCTCTTCGACGACTTCTTCGCGAGCCTCGCGACCGGGCTCAAAGACTCCTACCGCACCGACGTCATCGCCGTGCTCAAGGGCGGCGAGGGCCGGGCAGCCCTGAAGGGGCTGCTCGAGCAGGCCCTCGAAGACGATCCGAAGCTCTCCAGCTGGCTCGCCCTCTGGGGCCGCAGACTCGTCGGTGACACGCTGCTCGTGTCGCGCGCCGTGCTGAACCTCAGCGAGAAGCGCGAGTTCGTCGAGAGCGAGGTCGAACCCGTGTTCACCGAGCTCATCGCCGACCACATCCGCCGCATGGACGGTCTCGGCCTCACCGCCTAACGATGGTGTCGCCCGTGAATCTCCTTCCCGCGCCGCCACACTGCCGCTACTTCGAGGCCGGGCTGTGCCGATCGTGCACGTTCATCGAGACGCCGATCCAGACCCAGCTCGACGAGAAGCAGCAGCGCTGCGCCGACCTGCTGCCGCAGGTGCCGAGCGATGCCTGGCTTGCGCCTGTCGGAGGCGGCGTCGCGGGCTTCCGCAACCGCGCGAAGCTCGCCGTGGGCGGCGTCGCTGGCGCGGTGACGCTCGGGATCCTCGACCGCGGAGGCATAGGCATCGACCTCACTGACTGCCTCATCCACGAGCCCGAGATCCAGCGCGTGATCCCGCTGCTTGCCGCCTTCACCAACGACCTCGGCATCGCACCGTACTCCGTGCCGAAGCGCGCAGGCGAACTCAAGTACATTCACGTCACCGTGAGCCCCGCAGGGGAACTCATGGTGCGTTTCGTCGTGCGCAGCGAGGGCGGGCTCGGCGCGATCCGCCGCCGCGTCGACGAGCTACGCGAGCTGCTGCCGCAGGCCACCGTCATCTCCGTGAACCTGCTGCCCGAGCATAAGGCCGTGCTCGAAGGCGAGCGCGAGGAACCACTCGTGGGCTCCGCACTCGCGATGGAACTCGGCGACGGCCTCGAGCCCGTGACGCTGTACCTGCGCCCGCAGAGCTTCTTCCAGACGAACACCCGGGTCGCGCTCGCGCTCTACGAGCAGGCCGCTGCGTGGGTCGACGGCGTGGATCCCGCGTCGCTGTGGGACCTCTACTGCGGGGTCGGCGGGTTCGCGCTGTTCACGGCGCGCTCTGGGCCCGTGGGCTCTGGCTCTGGCGGCGTCGTGCGTGACGTGCTCGGCGTCGAGCTCAGTGAGCAGGCGATCCGCTCGGCCGAGCGCAGCGCGGAGGAGGCTGGCATCGCCGCGCGGTTCCTCGCGGGTGACGCCACCGAGTTCGCGCTCGCCGCAGCGCCCGCGGAACTCCCGGAGCTCGTCGTGGTTAACCCGCCCAGGCGCGGCATTGGCGAGGCGCTCGCGGACTGGATCGAAGGATCCGCGATCCCACACGTCATCTACTCGAGCTGCAACCCGGAGAGCCTCGCACGCGACCTCGCGCGGATGCCGTCGCTCAGGGTGCGGTCTGCGCGACTGTTCGACATGTTCCCGCACACGGGGCACCTCGAGGTCGCGGTGCTGCTCGAGCGCGCCTGAGTGGGCGCCGCCTTGGCATCCTCCCTGCCCCGAATTATCTAGTCCGACTCTTACGTGGGCCGCACACGGGGCGGAATGGATTACACGGGGGTCCGTGGGGTAGCAGCAGGGTGGTGCTGCCGCGGGCGCTTCGCACCCTTGCCGTGAGGCGGGTGGGCCCGGGTTGAGCGCGTTCCGCAGCTCCCACTGACGGACACATGCCGCGGCGGAGGGAGCCACCGGGAGCTCCCGCCGTGGGACCCACGTCGCAGGTCCTTGGGCGTTGTGTGCGTGGTGATGAGCTCACGAAAGCACCCCCTTCCTGCAGAAGCACCCGATTTCTACGCGTAGAAAGGGGATGCTTCTGCAGGAAGGGGGTGTTCCGGCGGGATCCGGAAGTTACGCGGCCTTAAACTCCGGCGTTCCCCAGCTGCCGGGCGTCTCAAACGGCGCCCACTCGAGGTCAACGCTGTCAGACCCCACATCAGCAACGCAGCTCAGCAGTGAGAGCGTCGGGTAGCCGAGCGGCCGGTTGTCGCGCACGATCGCGCGATCGTCAGTCGTGCCGACCTCGGTCGTGCGGGCGAGCAAGCCGAGCCACTGCGCACGCCACTCGGCCTCAGGAGCACCGGCGAGCGCCTGGAACTCTGGCAGCCAGCGCGCGATCCGCTCCGAGCGCGGGTCGTCGACGTCGTGGTGGGCGAGCATGTGCACGCCGGGGGAGAGCTCCTCGCGGCGCAGCGCGATCCCGTCCCAGGAGGACACGGTGGCGCGGGATCCCACGACCTCGACGAGGGAGAACGGGGCAGAAGTCGGCGGATCCGCAAGCTCGCCGCCCGCAACCGACTCGAGTACAAGAGTGCCGCGCGAGGTGAAACCACCGGCGGGCTCCGCCATCTCGGCGGCCCGGTTCACGACGACCGAGAGCCGGCCCGCCGCGGGCGCAAATGCGAGCCACGCGCCGTTCGCGCGACGGTCGCGCACCCCGAGCGTTCCCGGGTGCGACTCGGGCCACCACTCACCGGGCGGATCCCAGGGGCGTGAAGGATCCTCGTCCCGCACCGCGAGCACGCGGGTCGGAGTGGACTCGTCAGCGGGAACCTCAATCACAACCGTGCACATGGGTTCGAGTGTATCGCCGGTCGGCGAGCGCCGGGGAAGCCCGCAGGGAGGGTGCCGAAACTCGTCGTGAGTGCGAAGATGGGGGCGTGAATATTGTGCTCGGAGTGAGCGGCGGAATCGCCGCGTATAAAGCTGTCGCCCTCGCCCGCCTCCTCGTCGAGGCCGGCCACGAGGTGCACATCGTGCCCACCGCCGACGCGCTGCGCTTCGTGGGGCAGCCGACCTGGGAAGCGATCAGCCGCCACCCGGTGACGACCTCGGTGCACGACGACGTCCCCGAGGTACGGCACGTCGCCCTTGGCCAGAACGCCGACCTTGTGATCGTCGCCCCGGCGACCGCGAACACCCTCGCCCGGATGACGGCGGGCCTCGCCGACGACCTGCTCGGCACGACGCTGCTCTCGACGAAGGCACCCGTGCTCGTCGCCCCGGCGATGCACACTGAGATGTGGCAGCACCCGGCGACGCAGGACAACGTGGCGATCCTCCGCGCGCGCGGCGTCGCGTTCGTGGGCCCCGAGAGCGGGCGGCTCACGGGCGACGACTCGGGGCCCGGGCGTATGAGTGAGCCGGCTGACATCTTTGCGCGGGTGCAGGACATGCTTGCGGGGGTTGGATCGCCGCCCGCACCGAGCGACGAAGCTCACGGGGCGGGGGATCCGGATGCCGCGGGCGTCGATGATTCCGCGCGCGAGTGGGCGGCGCAGGTTCCCGCCGCTGCCGCGCCGCTCTCGGGCGGGCCGTTGCTTGGCTCCGCGGGGAGCGCGGCAGCCGAGATTGACCGGGACGCGCGCGCCCAGGGGGATCTCGCGGGCGTGCGGGTGCTTGTGACCGCGGGCGGTACCCGGGAGCCGATCGATCCAGTCCGCTATCTCGGCAACCGATCGAGCGGGCGGCAGGGTGTTGCGGTCGCGGCCGCCGCTGCGGATCGTGGCGCCGAGGTCGTGCTGCTCGCGGCAAACATCGATGGCACGGTGCTTGCGGATGTGGCGGGGGATCCTGCGATCCGCATCGTGCCCGTCGGCACGACCGCTGAGCTCGACACGACCGCGCACGCGGCGGCCAAGGGCGCGCGTGTGGTGATCATGGCGGCTGCCGTCGCCGATTACCGAGTTGCCGATGTCGCGGACGAGAAGATGCGCAAGGAAGACTCTCCGGGAGATGCCCCCACGCTCACCCTCATCGAGAACCCCGACATTCTCGTGAGCCTCGTGCGCGAGCGGAGCGACGAGCAGGTGATCGTCGGGTTTGCGGCCGAAACCGTCGACAGCGAAGACGAGCTGCTTGAGCGCGGACGCCGCAAGCTCGCGCGCAAGGGGGTCGACCTGCTCGCGGTGAACGCCGTCGGCTGGACGCACGGCTTCGAGGCTGACGACAACGAGGTGCGCGTGCTCGACATGGACGGCGACGTGGTCGCTGCGGTCGCCGGGACGAAGCGGGAGGTCGCGGACGCGCTGCTCGACGCCGTGAGCGACGAACTCGACGCGGGTGGGCTTGAGGAGATGGAGAGCGCGCTCGTCGAGTAGCGCTGCGGGCTGTGCTTGCGGGCCAGTGCCCGCGGCCTGTGCCTGCCGGCTCGCCAAACGACGAAGTCCTGGTCAGTTTGCGCCAACCGGGACCACGTGTACCGCGTGCCCCTGGCGCAAACTGACCAGGACTTGAAGCGTTGCCGGTGCGGCGAAGTGTGAGCGCCGCGGCGAAGCGTTAGTTGACGAAGCCGACCCGGCGCGAGGTGTCGCTGCCGAGCTCGACGTAGGTGATCGCCTCGCGGTTCACGAGGAACTTGCGGCCCTTGCTGTCTGCGATCGAGACGATCCCGGTCGGCTCTGCCTGGATGAGTGCGCTGAGCTCGTCGGCCGTAGCGTCGGTCTCAAACGAGAGTTCGCGCGCCGACTGGTTGATGCCGATCCGTACTTCCACAGCTGCCTCCTGGACAATTCGTGTTCGGTCGCGGCATACACCGCAACCCTTCCTGCTTCGAGTGTATGGGGCTTGACGTGGCGCTCGCCCTGAAACGAGAGCACGTTCGCCGTCAGCGCAGCCCCAGGAGCGGCGCGGTTCCGGGCGCGGGGTCGCCCGGAACCGGCACACGTCGCTACTTCGCGGGCGTGAGCGTGAGCGTGTCCTTCGTCACCGCGTCGACCGCCTCGGGCGTGAACGCCCACGGGTACTGCTCGCCGACCGCCCAGCCCTTCACCTGATCCGTGTAGTTCTTGTGGAAGGCGTGGCCGCTCTGGCCCGTGAGGTTCTGCCAGGTCGACGCGTCCCAGTCTGCGACGTCGATGACCATGCGCATTGACGGCACGGTCGAGGTTTCGTAGCCCTCGCCGAGCGCCCAGCCTGTCGCGTTCACGACGCCTGATCCGCCCGGGGTGTCGTACGGGCCGCGGTTGAACAGCGCCTCGATGGGCGCGATCCCGCTCTCGCCGAAGGATCCGTGCGTGAGGGTGATCGCGTGGAGCTTCCCCCAGTTCCACTTCTCGGGGTTCTTGCCCTGCAGCTCGGTGAGCTCTGCGAGCGCATCCTCGGCGGCGTCCATGAGCAGATCCTCCTGCGAGGCGCTGCCGCCGGCGGTCCACCAGGCGGCGTCGGGGTTGTCGAGCTGCAGCGCGAACATTCGGGCAAAGCGGGACTGGTCGTCGCGCGGGATCTCGCCTTCGCGGCCCGAGACGAGCCGCTCCGTGACGTGCTCCCAGAGCACGTTCGCGAATGCCGCGGGAGCAGAGTCCATCGCGTTCTGGCCGTCCCACGAGGCGAGCAGGTCGAGGGCGGTCTGCAGCTGCGGATCCTCCGCTGACACCGACGCGTACGCACGCTGGAGCGCGGACGCCGCTGGCATCTGGTTATCCATGTGGATCTCGGCCATGTCTTCCGCGGTCACTGGACCCGCGGCGATCTTCTCCTCAAGTAGCTCGACGATGCGGTCGGCGCGGTAGCCGTAGTCCCAGTCGCGGCTGAGGAAGTAGGGGTAGTCGTCATTCACGATCGCGTTGTTCGCGGTGACGATGTAGCCGGCCTTCGGGTTGTATGACCACGGCTGCTCCTCGAACGGGATGAAGCCCTTCCAGTCGTACTGGCTGCTCCAGCCCGGGGTCGGCAGGAAGCCCTGCTGGCCGGCCGCGCGGATCGGGAGCTTGCCCGGGGCCTGGTAACCGATGTTGCCCTCGGGGTCTGCGTAGATGAGGTTCTGCCCCGGCACGTCGAACTTGCTCGCGGCCTCGCGGAAGTCGGTGAAGTTCTCCGCCCGGTTAAGCATGAAGATTGCCTCGGGGGTGGATCCCGCGTCGAGCGCCGTCCAGCGCAGCGAGAGCGCCGCCTCGGAGTAGGGCATGATGCCGCCCATGTCGCCGGGGCCGACGGGGAGGATCTTGCCCTCGGGTGTCTCAGCGCGCGGTGACTCGGCGATCTCGGTGAATTCGCCGGTAAGCCCGGAGACGATGGGGCCGTGCCCGGTCTCGCGCACGGTGATCGTCGTGTCCTCGCCGCCGGCGACCTTAATGGTCTCCTCACGGGTCTTCATGTCGTGCCAGGCGTTGTCGTACCAGTACCGGTCGCCCTCGACGCTCTCGACGAAGAGGTCGGCGACGTCGGTGGTGAGGTTCGTGAAGCCCCAGGCGATGTCTTGGTTATGGCCGATGACGATGCCGGGAAGGCCCGAGAAGCTGAAGCCCGCGACGTCGAAGGGGCACGCGTCGGAGACGGTCGAGCAGCGCAGCTGCATCTGGGTCCAGACCGAGGGGAGCGCGGCGCCGAGGTGCGGATCGTTCGCGAGCAGCGGCTTGCCGGTGTCGGTGTATTCGCCGGAGACGACCCACGAGTTGGATCCGATCCCCTCACCCTGGCCCGACACGAGCGTGTCGACCTTGCCTAGTAGCTCCTCGAGTGGCGTGAGGTTCAGCGACTCGATGAGCTGCGCGAAGCTCTCCTCGACGAAGGCCGCACCCTGCTCGAGCTTGCCGGTCGCGACGACCCGGTAGCCCGCGGGGTCGTCGGCGAGGATCACGGGGTGCTCGTCGAACGGGTAGCCCGGGTAGAGCTCTGCGAGCTCGTCGGCGTCAAGGAACTGCGCCTGCAGTGCCCGCGCCGTTTCGTCTTCGATGTTCGTGCGGAGATCCCACGCCATTGCCTTGAGCCAGGCGATCGAGTCGACCGGATCCCACGGCTCGGGCTCGTACCCCGGGTTCTGGAGGCCGAGCACAGCGTATTCGAGCGACAGCTTGCCGCCCGTGTGGTCTGCCAGATACTCGTTCACGCCGGCCGCATACGCCTCGTAGTATGCGCGGGCCTCGTCGCTCATGTTCGCGTATTCCTGTTCGGCAATACGATGCCACCCGAGTGTTCTGAGGAACGAGTCGGTGCCGACCTGTGATTCGCCGAAGAGCTCCGACAGGCGAGCGCTCGTGAGGTGACGGCGGAAGTCCATCTCCCAGAAGCGATCCTGCGCGTGCACGTAGCCCTGGGAGAAGAACAGGTCGTCGCTCGTGTCGGCGGTGATGGTGGCAATTCCGCGTTCGTCGCGCTGCACAGTGACCTCTCCCGTGAGGCCGGCCGCGGTGACGCTTCCCGAGGTGGTGGGGAAGGATCGCTGCACCGTCCACACGCCGAGACCGGCAGCGACGAGTGTCACGAGCACGAGGCTCGCGAGGATCCAACCGACGACGCGCAGGCCGCGGCGTTTCTTCTTCGCCGGTCCGGCCTCCGGAGTCATGCTGAGCGCGTCAGTGGCCTGAGTCATCTGTTCCTCCACTCTGAGGGCCGTGCCAAATCACGGAACCAACTTTGAGTATGCCACACGGCCGGGCGCGGATGTCGGACGCTCTCAGTAGGCTAAATGCATGACCGCATTTGACCCGTCGCAACAGCGAGTGCTCGATCTCGATCCGAGCTCGCACGCCCGCGTGCTCGGGGCTCCGGGAAGTGGGAAGACGTCTCTCGTGGTCGAGAGTTTCGCCCGCGCTGCTGCGCGCGACGGCTGGGAAGAGGGCGATGTGCTCGTACTCGCGCCCAACCGGCTGGTCGCCGCTCGACTGCGCGAGCTCGTGCATCGGCGGGTGGCCAGGGCCATGGGCGGGGCTCCCGTGCGTACGGCATCCTCGCTCGCGTTTGCGGTGCTCGGTCGCGCGGCGGCGAACGCGGGCGACACGCCCCCGAGGCTGCTCACCGGCACGGTCCAAGACGAAGCGATTGCCGAGGCGGTCCTTGCGATTGTTGAGGGATCAGCGCCGCGGCCCGTTGACGGCCTCGCCCCCGAGGTGCTGCTGAGCGCCCCCTTCCGTGCGGAGCTGCGTGAACTCTGGCGAGTACTCGACGACTTCGACCTCGAGCCTACGACGCTCGCGGCAGAACTCACCCGGGTGGTTAGCGAGTCTGCGCGCGAGGCGTTTACGGCCGGCCCAGACCCGGCGCTCGTCGGTCGCTGGCTCGAATCGCTCGAACTGTTGCACGCCGTGCAGGCGGGCCTCGCGGCTACGCGGCCCGGGGAGGTGAGCTCGAGCGGCCTGCTCAGGCTCGCAGCGAGCGCCATCCGTGAGGGGCGTGCCGCCTCGCCGAAGCTGCTCATTGTCGACGACGCGCAGGAGCTCGGTGAGGGGCAGCTCGCGCTCATCGCTGCGTGCGCCGCTGCCGGGAGTGCGGTATGGATGTTTGGCGATCCTGACCTGGCAACGGGCGCATTCCAGGGCGAGCGGACGCGGGTGCTCGCGGGAATCAGCGGGGAGCTCGCGAGGCGCGGCTGGCAGGCAGCGCCCGGGGCCGTGGAGCAGGTCGTGACGCTGAGCACGGTCTACCGGCACGGGGCGGAGATCCGGGGCTTTCTCAGTGATCTCAGCGGACGGATCGGGGCCGCGGGCGTGGCCGAGCACCGCACGGCTGGGGCCGCTGAAGCCGCCGAGACAGCGGATGCCGCTGGAGTCACCGGTTCCGCCGGCTCCGTGGAGTTCGCTCGGGTCTCGACACCGGCCGAGCAGCTCGGCGCGATCGCGCACCGCATGCGCGCCCGCAAGCTCGGCCTCGACGGCGAGCGAGACTCCGACAGCGTGCGAGACCTCGAGAGTGAGCAACGCCTCGACAGCGAGCATGGCCTCGACGGCGAGCAAAGCATCGACAGCGACCGAAGCCTCAACTGGAACGATATGGCGGTGGTCTGCCGTACGCGCGGCGAGGTGGCGCGCGTGGCGCGGCTGCTCGCCGGCCACCAGGTTCCCACGGGCGTGGCCGCGGGCGGGCTGGTGCTTCGCGAACACCAGATCGTGCGTGAACTCGTCGCCCTGCAACAGCACGCGCTTGGCATCGCGCCGCTCGACGCGGCCGGGGTGCTCAGGCTTGCCGGCGGTGTGATCGGCGGGCTCGACCCGGTGGCGGTGCGCAGGCTTCGCGGGGCGCTGCTGCTCGACGAACGCCGCCTCGCCCGCGACGAAGAACGCGAGGCAGCCGCGGTCGACGAGGTCGTCCTCGAGGCTTTCGCGTTTCCCGGCCCAAGCCCGGCGATCGACAGTGGGGGCGGGCGAGCGATCCGCAAGCTCGGCCTCATGGCCGCAGCGGGTGTCAAAGTGCACGAGGCGGGGGGAACGCCGCGCGAGGTGCTCTGGGCACTGTGGGACGGCGCGAAGCTCGCCGAACGCTGGCAGCAGGAGGCCATCTCTGGGCGGGGCCTGCGCGCCGATGAGGCGAACCGCTCGCTCGACGCGGTGCTCGGGCTGTTCTTCACCCTGCAGCGACACGAAGAACAGGACAGCGAGCAGCCCATCGCCGAACTGCTGGACGACATTCTGCGCAGCACCGTTCCGGAAGATTCCCTCGCGCAGCGCAGCGAGCGGCAGTCGGTGACCGTGACCACGCCGCAGGGCATGATCGGGCGAGAGTTTGCGCTCGTCGCCGTGATTGGCGTGCAAGACGGCTCCTGGCCGAACCTCCGAGCTCGCGGCTCGCTGCTCGGCACCGCGGCGCTCGAGCGCTGGTTGCGCGGCGGCGAGGCACTCATGCCGTCGCGGCGAGACACGACGCACGACGAGCTCCGCCTCTTCCTGCACTCCTGCGCCCGCGCGCGCGAGGAACTGCTCGTGGTCGCCGTGGCCGACGAGGAGAGCCACCCGAGCCCCTTCTTTGGCCTCGGCAGTGAATTCCTCGTGACGGGGCTCCCGAGCTCGCGGCTCACGCTCCGCGGCATTACCGCCTTGATGCGTCGCCGAGCCGTCGAGGCCGCCGGAGACGATCCCGCCGCCGTTGCCTCACTCGCAGAGCTCGCCGCCGCGGGAGCCGCGGGGGCACACCCGCGCGAGTGGTACGGCGTGCTCGAACCCTCAAGCACCGCCCCGCTCTATGCGCAGGCAGACGACGAAGAGCCACGACCCGTGCCGGTGAGCCCCTCGCAGCTCGACAAGGCCGAGACCTGCGCGCTCGACTGGGTTATCGGCTCGCTCGGCGGGGGCGCAGGCAGCGTGCAGGCGAGCCTCGGCACGCTCGTGCACCACGCGCTTGAAACGGTCGACGGGCACGATCCAGAACAGATGCTCGCCGCGATCGAAGCCGAGTGGAAGAAACTGCCGTTCGACGCTGAGTGGGAGTCAGAACGAGCCCGGCGCACGGCGGCCCAGATGGCCGAGGGCCTTGCAGACTACTTGCGAGAGTTCGAGGCCTCGGGGCGGGAGCTGCTCGGGCAGGAATCGAGCTTCAGCCTCGCGGTGGGGCGCGCTGAGCTGCGCGGTATCGCCGACCGGCTGGAGGCGAAGCGCACCCCAGAAGGTGCCGAGATCACCGTCGTTGACTTGAAAACGGGGCGGTCAACCGCGACCAAACCAGAGGCAGAGGAACACGTGCAGTTGCAGGCCTACCAGCTCGGTGTCGCGCTTGGGGCGTTTGACACCGGCAGCATCGACACCTCCGGCGAGCAGGAGATTCGCACCGCCGCCAAGCTGCTCTACGTGCATCCAGACGCCGCGAAAGGCAAGGGGTATGTCGAGCGCGAGCAGGCTGGGCTCAGCGAGGAGGCCCGCGAGCTGCTCGTGGCGCGAATTTCCGACGTGGCCGACACGATGGCCGCCGGCGAGTTCACGGCGCGCATCGAGCACCACTGCTCCGACCCGCACCGGCCAGGCAACTGCCGGTTGCACATCATCCAGGCGGTGAGCCACGCATGAGCGAAACACCCGCGGCAGGAGCGCCGGAGGCGGTGCCCGCTGGGTCCGCTGGGACCGCGGCGCCGGCAGGAGCCTCCGCGCCGGCAGGTTCCGCGCCGGCAGCAACACCAGCCGCCGCGCCGGCAGCCTCAGCAGTGTTCTCGGCGACCCGCATCGCGGAGATCCTCGCGCCATCCGGCGAAGCACCTCTCCTCCCCACCGACGAGCAGCGCGCGGTCATCGAACACCCGCTCGCGGGCAGCACCCTCGTGATTGCGGGCGCAGGCAGCGGCAAAACGGAGACGATGGCGAATCGTGTCGTCTGGCTCGTCGCGAACGGGCTCGCCGAGCCGGACTCGGTGCTCGGCCTCACCTTCACACGCAAGGCCGCGGGCGAGCTGCGCGAACGCATCGTTGGCAGTCTCGGGGCGTTCGTCGCCAGGCTCACAGACCTCGGTGAACGCGGTCAGCTCAGCGAGGCCGAACTGGCGCGCGCGCACGATCTCCAGGAGCGGCTTGCCGACGGGCTCGAACTGCCCGACGTGAGCACCTACAACTCATTCGCGGCCGGTGTACTGCAGGAGTTCGGGGCGTCGGCCGGACTCGCGCCAGGCGCGGTGGTGATCGACGAGGCGACGGCCTGGCGGGTCGCCCGAGAGACGCTGCTCGCAAGCGAAGACCCGGAGCTCGTCACGAGCGAGCTGCGTACGCCGACGCTCATCAGGCACGTCATCGCAATGGATCGGGCCGTCGCCGACCACCTCACCAGCTTTGACCGGGTTGATCAACTCGTGGCTGAGTTCCGCGGCGTCACGCGGCTCCCGTATAACGACAAGGAAGACCCGGAGAAGCCGAGCGGCAAGGTGTACGCGAAGGTGCGCGACGCCGTGAAAGCGATCGAAGAAACCCCGCTTATCACGAGGCTCGCGCGGGCCTACGGCGAGGAGAAGCAGCGGCGCGGCCTCATCGACTTCTCCGATCAGCTGTCGCTCGCCACGCAGGCGCTCGACGCCGCCCCGGAGGCGCTCGGAGTGCTGCGTGGCCGCTACCAGGCAATCCTGCTCGACGAGGTGCAAGACACCTCCGTCGGGCAGACCAGATTGCTTGCGAAGCTCTTCGGTGGCATGCCCGTGATGGCAGTCGGCGATCCGCACCAGTCAATCTACGCCTGGCGAGGTGCATCGGCAGAGGGGCTGCGATCCTTCCACGCTGACTTCCGCGGGGGAGACGCGGCAGCCACCCTCACGCTCTCGGTGAGCTGGCGAAACCCGACGCGCGTGCTCGAAGCTGCAAACGCCGTCTCCGCCGAACTCCGCGCGAACGCCGTGGTCGACGTGCCCGAGCTCCGGCCCCGGCCGGGGGCAGGCCAGGGCAGCGTGGAGGTTGTCTTCCCTGAGACCGTGCACGAAGAACGCGAGCTGCTCGCGGCCTGGATAGCGCGGGCCCGCGCCGAAGCGCCCGGCAAGAACGGTGAGCCGCCGACCGCCGCGGTGATCTTCCGGAAGCGCGCCGCAATGCCAGCGTTCGCGGCAGCGCTCACCGAGGCAGGCGTGCCCAATCGCATCGTCGGTCTCGGAGGCCTCCTCAGCACCCCCGAGATCACCGATATCGTGAGCTGCCTGCGCTGCCTCTGGTACGCCGACGCCGGCGGCGACCTCATCCGGCTGCTTGCCGGCCCGCGCTTCCGCATCGGCGTCGCCGACCTCGCGGGGCTGCGCGACGCGGCACGGTGGTTCGCGAAGCGCGACATCACGCAGCAGCCGCTCGCCGACGAAGACCGGGCGGCCGACAGCGTGCTGCCAGACCCCGACCGCGAGTTCACGCTCATCGACGCGCTCGACGCAATCGCGACGATGCGCAGCCTCGACCACAGCGCGCTCAAGGGCATCACCGAGGTGGGGCGCGAACGGCTCCGCGAGGCCGGGCAGTTGCTCCGCGAACTCCGGCAGGGCGTGGGCGGCAACACCGCCGATCTCATCGGCGCGGTGACGCAGGCGCTGCGCCTCGACATCGAGCTTGAGGCGAATGAGGCCAGGGGCGCGGGTGCCGGCGCGCTCGCGAATATCGATGCCTTCACCGACCTCGCCGAGGGGTTCCTCGCGATCGATACCCGCGGCACGCTCGCCTCGCTGCTCGAATGGGTCGAGCGCGCGATCGAGGACGACGACGTCGCCGAGCACGTCGCCGCTCCGCTGCCGGGCACCGTGCAACTCATCACCGCCCACGGCTCGAAGGGGCTGCAGTGGGACATCGTGGCCGTCCCAAGGCTCGTGACCGACGAGTTCCCGGGCAGTGCCCGCTCAGGATCCGGCTGGCTCCGCACGGGTGAGCTCCCAGACGAGCTCCGCGGGGATCGGGCAGCACGCCCGCAGCTCAACTGGCGGATCGCGACGACCCAGAAGGAAGTCGTCGAGCGGCTCGACGAGTACCGTGCCGAGCTGAAGGAGCGTCACGCCGAAGAGGAGCGCAGGCTCGCCTACGTCGCGATCACGCGCTCGGCAGGTCTCCTGCTGCTGTCCGGGGCGTTCTGGGGCGGTCAGACCCGCCCGCGCACCCCGTCGGTCTACCTCCAAGAACTCCAAGCGTCGTTCGCGCCTGAGCTCCCAGAAAAGAGCTCCCACGAAACAGACCCGAGCGAGATCGCGGAGCTCACGGCGAACTGGCCGCTCGACCCGCTCGGGCGCCGCGCCGCCGGAGTGTTCCAGGCCGCGCACGAGGTGCTGACCGCGGTCGCCGACCGGGAGGATGCTGCGCCGGATGGTGCTGGTGCTGAGGCCGAGGCCGAGGCTGCTGCTGCTGCGGCTACCTTGCCCGACGCAATCGCACCCGGTGCCGCCGGCGTCGTCGACGAGACCGTGCGGCTGCTGCTCGCTGAGCGCGCCGCCGCGGAAGCGCTCGCTGCCGGTGCTGCCGGAGGGGCTGAGGGGGAGCTGCCCGAGCGCGTCACCGCGTCGACGTTCCACGAATTCGTTGCGGATCCCGTGGCCGCCGAACGCTTCCGGCTCCGCCCGGTGCCGCAGCGCCCGTATCGCCGCACCCGGGTCGGGAACCGATTCCACGAGTGGGTCGAGCGCCGCGCGACTACCCCGGGCGGGACGGCGCTGCCGCTGCTCGGACTCGACCCAGAAGAGTGGGATCCGGGCCGCGGCGAGTTCGACACCGAGCTCGACCTGCAGCCGCTCATCGAGAACTTCGAGCGCTCGCGCTGGGCGGGCCGCCAACCCATAGCCGTTGAGCTCGAGGTCACGCTGCCATTTGCTGGCCGCACGCTCGTCTGCAAGCTCGACGCGGTGTACCCGGTCGAAGCCGCAGACGCTGCGATCGCTGAAGAATCTGCAGACGACGGATCTGGAGGCAGCGGTGCCCAGACCGCCGCGCAAGGCGGCGGCGCACCGCGCTACGAGGTCGTCGACTGGAAATCTGGGCGTGCCCCTGCCAACGCTGCGGAGCGAGAGAGCCGGCTCTTTCAGCTCGACCTCTACCGGCACGCCTACGCCCAGTGGGCGGGCATCGACCCCGCACGCATCGATGTCTCGCTCTTCTACGTCGCGGAAGACGTCGAGATCCGCGGCACCCAGTCGCGCACCCTCGAAGAGCTCGAGACCGTGTGGTTGGGAGCTGCTGAAAAGCTTAGAACGACAGGTTAACGACGGGAGTCGCGGGGCAGGTCGTCGTCGCTGATCGGTTCGGTCAGGAGGTCGTCGATCGGCTCCGTGAGCTGCGCGTCTGCTGTGTCCGAAGCCGAACCCTTGCCGACCCCACTCGCGGCTGCCTCGTCGCCGCCCCGAACAGCATCCTCCTCGGGAAGCGGCTCGATAAAGTCGGTGTCGAAGCCAAACATTCGATCCTCGTCGAGCGCCTCGAACGCCGCGGTCTCGGACAAGCGGTCAGCAACCTCGGGCGTCTGGCCGAGCAACTCCATCGCCGCCGCCTCGCCAATGGGGTTGCGGCTGGGAACCGGCTCCGCGAGCAGGCTCAGCCGATCGACGAGCCGATCCAACATGCCGACCGCGTCGTCAATGACCTGCGCGTCGTGCGTGTCGACGCCGTGCAGCAGCCACTTCGCGATCTCAAGCTCGTGGTAAAACGCCGAACGGCTCCGCAACGCCGCCGACTCGCCAATTCCCGACCGCTTCGCGTACCGCCCCATAACCGCGTCGAAGACGTCCTCGCCAGCCTCCCACAACCAGGCGACGTCGCTCGCCGGGTCGCCGATCGAGAGCCCCGACCAATCGAGTACCCCGCTCACGCGGTCGTCCTCGATGAGTAGGGAGTCGGCCGAGAGCGTTCCGTGCACCATGAGCGGCTCGAAATCCCAGAGCTCAGCGGCCTCGAGTACCTCGGTCCAGCGTGCGTGCACGGTCTCCGGCAGGTAGCGGCTTGCCTGGGCCCGATCCACAACGCGCGTCACAAGCAGCCGCTGATCGCGGGCGGTCCGCTCCACCAGGCCACCCTGCTGTGCGACGCTGCGGGGGAGTGCGTGGATCGCGGCGAGGGTCTCGGCGAGTGAGTCGATGAGGATCGCGTCAGCTGCGAGATCCGACGCGTCAAAGCGGGCGCCCGACAAGAACGTTGTGGCGACCGCGCGCGTATCGCCTGCCCGCGTCATGCCGAGCGAGCGGGGCACCGCGAACGGCAGCTCCGCACGCGCGCCGTCGGTGAGGGCGGCCATGCCGAGCGCTGAAGCGGACTGGATCGTTTCGGCCTGCTGCGTTCTGGGCACGCTCACGATGATCTCGTCGTCAGGCGTGGTGAGGATCGCCGCGGAATAGTCGTCATCCGAACCTTCGTGAGGCCGGACGGCGACCGCCACGAGACCGGGCACCGCGCTGGTCGCGAGCGCTGCGAGGGTAAGGGTGAGGGTGGCCATGGTGATTAGCGTATGCATCAGTTACCCAACGCGCATCGCGCCACGCGCACCGCACGGGAGTCTCTGAGGATTCCGGCGCGGGCACCGCATGGAAGTCTGAGAAGATCGTTGTATGAGTATGGAACGAGTACCGCTTGCTGGGGGTCTGATCGATCGGGATGCCGCCACGCGTGCATCGGCAGAGCTGCTCGAAGAAGCTTGGACAGAAGCCGGCGCGCTCGTGCTGCGGGTCAATGGGCAATTGGTGCCGATCCGCGACCCCGAGGGAACGCTCGCGCTGGTGTCGACGGCGGCTGTTGCGGCACCCACGAACGAGCGCATCTACCTGGGCAGGCACGAGGGCACCCCGGTGTTCGCGATTGCCGCGGTGGAAACGCCCGGGGAGCAGTCGGTGAACTGGCTGCACCCGTTTAGAACGGTGCTCGAGCTCGACCCCGCCGAACGCGAGCTCGTGACGATGGCGCTCGCGGTGGTTCGCTGGCACGAGTCGGCCGGCTTCTCGCCGCGCGACGGCGAAGCCACGGAGGTTGCTGACGGGGGATGGTCGCGGCGCACCGCGAGCGGTGGCGAGCTGTTCCCGCGCACCGATCCCGCGGTCATCGTGCTCATCACCCATGAGGATCGGGTGCTGCTCGGCTCCAACGTGCTCTGGGAAACGGGTCGGTTCTCGTTGCTCGCAGGGTTCGTCGAGGCAGGCGAGTCGCTTGAGAGCGCCGTGGCGCGCGAAGTGTTCGAGGAGTCGGGGATGCGCGTCTCCGATATCCGATACGTGGCCTCCCAGCCTTGGCCGTTCCCGCGCTCGCTCATGCTGGGCTTCCACGCGAGCCTGGCGGCGGATCAGGATCCGGACGCGTTCGCACCGGACCCGACCGAGATCTCTGAGCTGCGCTGGTTTACCCGCGAGGAAGTGCTCTCTCCGCAGCCCGGCCTCCTACTTCCCGGCACGGTGTCGATTGCCGGCTGGCTGCTGCAGCGCTGGGCGGAGGACACCCCACAGTGACCGGTGACGCAGCGAGCATCCTCGAGGCGCTCGACCCCGACCAGCGAGAAATTGCGCAGGCGCTTCGGGGTCCGGTGTCCGTGCTGGCCGGTGCCGGCACGGGAAAGACCCGCGCTATTACTCACCGGATCGCGTACGGTGTCCGCACCGGCGTGTATGATCCGCAGCGCGTGCTCGCGGTCACCTTCACCCGAAAGGCCGCGGGGGAGCTGCAGGGCAGACTCCGCGAACTCGGGTCAGACGGGGTGCGCGCCCGTACCTTCCACGGAGCCGCACTCGCGCAACTCAGTCACTTCTGGCCGCAATTCGTCGGCGGTGACGCGCCGCAACTATTGCCAGGAAAGGTCGCGGCGATCTCGCAGACGGTTGAGTCGCTTGGGCTGCGGCTCAGCGGTGAGACGCTGCGAGATATTGCGGCGGAAATCGAGTGGCGAAAGGTCTCGATGCTGAGCATCGACAGCTATGCGCAGCAGCTCGATCGCAGGCCCGCCCTCGCGGGGCTTGACCCCGACAAGCTCATCACCATTCACGAGGGCTATACGAAGCTGCTCGAAGAGCGCAGGCAGATCGACTTCGAAGATGTGCTTGTGCTGCTGTCGGGCATGCTCGAGGTCGAACCTCGCGCGTCACTGCAGGTTCGTGAGCAGTATCGCTTCTTCACTGTTGACGAGTTTCAAGACGTGTCGCCGCTGCAGCGGCACCTGCTCAAGCTCTGGCTCGGGGCGCGCGACGATGTCTGCGTCGTCGGCGACGCGAGCCAGACCATTTACTCGTTCGCTGGGGCGTCGAGCTCCTTCCTGCTGCGCTTCGGGGCGGACTACCAGAACGCCCGCGAGTTCAGGCTCGAACGAAACTACCGATCCACTCCCGAGATCGTAGTGAGCGCGAACAAGCTCATGCGCGATAAGCCTGGAGCGCTGCAACTCGCGCCCATGCGGGACAGCGCCGAGAGCGTGCCCCGGTTCGAATGGTTCTCAACCGAGCAGGACGAGGCACGGGCTGTCGCGCAGGCAATCGCGCAGGCCCGCTCGCGCGGGGTGCCCGCGTCTGACATCGCTGTGCTGTACCGTACGAACGCGCAGTCGGCGAGGATCGAGGAGGCGCTCGCCTCGCAGGGCATTCCGGTGCGGGTGAACGCAGCGCAGCGCTTCTACGACCGCGCCGATGTGCGCAGAGCGATTCTGCTCATCCGTGGTCAGGCGAAGGCTGGTGACGATAGGCCCCTGTTCCAGGTCGTGAGCGACATGCTCCGCGAGGTGGGGTGGTCTGCGAAGCCGCCCGAGGGGCCCGCCGAGCGTGAGCGCTGGGAAGCGCTGAACTCCATTCTGTCGCTCGCCGACGAGATGCCTGCGGGTACTACGATCGTGCAATTCAGCGAGGAACTGCTTGCGCGGCAACGCTCCCAGCACGAGCCCAAGATGGAGGCCGTCACGCTCAGCGCGGTCCACGCGGCGAAGGGCCTCGAATGGCCGGTCGTGCACGTGGTCGGGCTGAGCGAGGGGATCTTCCCCATCTCGCATGCTCAGTCCGAACATGACATCGAGGAAGAGCGGCGGCTCGCCTATGTCGCCTTCACCCGTGCGCGCGATGTGTTGCTCCTTTCTGGCTTTGCGAGCGCTGCCCGTGTCGCTCGTCGCCCGTCACGGTTTGTGGCGGAGGCCGGGATTCATTACTGATTGCACAGCTGCACTCTGGGTGCACGGCGATCTCGGTGAGCGTGGGGAGCCCCGCGAGAGTGCCGCGCCGTACCGGGAGGGTGAGCTGGTGGGTGTGCACCCACGCCTCGCGGCGACGCCAAGCCTGCACCACATACGTTGCAACGGCCGAGACGAGCGCTGAAACCTCAGGGTTTTCGCTGCCCGGAACACCGCCGTAGAGCTGCGCAGCGATCGCGGGCAGTGCAGGATCACTGTCGATGAGGTTCAGGGTCTCGCACCCGTGGCAGGGCGAACCCCTCGGCGCAACGAGCGGTCCAACCCGCGCGGCCTCGTCGGTGAACCTGATGAGCAGGTGCGGCGTGCGAGAGGTGAGCCAGCGGCTGGTCCGCCCGAGGGGCTCGAGAAACCGCAACACCTCAACCGCGAGCTCGGGCGCTGCGCCCCTGACGAACGAACACAGGTGGCGTGCCGACAACGACGCCCGGAGTCGGTTCACCTCGCGGCCGTCATCTGAGATCCGCGTCCGGATCGCTTGCCGGAACAGGGGTGCTGGTGGCGGTCGCGGTGGCTGCGGTGGCTGCGGCGGTGGCTGTGTCATCTGTGTTGGAGCTGGCGCTCGCCGCAAGCGTTGCGGCGGGGGAGGACTGCGGGGCTGCTCCGGGGAGGCCTGCACTGAGACGTTGCGCGTGACGAGTGCCGGTGCGAGGGCTGCGAGCACCTGGCGCGAGACCCGCGGGTCACGGCTTGAGAGTTCTTCGTCCGTGGCTCCGCGCATGAGCCGGGCAGTGACGCGCTGCGCGGCGGGTGAGGCTGCGACCACCCGCGCGACGGCGCGGTCAAACCCCACCCGCAGGGTCGTCTCGGACTCCCACATGACTGGGAGCGTGGGATCGATTTGGGTGACGGTGTGAGATTCGCGCATAGCCACCAGTGTGCGATGGGCGGAGACTCGATTGCGGGTTTTCCACATATGCGGAGGTGCAGGGCACCGAAGACTCCGCCTGTGGGCAACGTGTCACCCTGCGAACTCCTGGTCAGTGTGTTCCACCCAGAACGGCGATTCTCGCAAATTCTGGCGCACACTGACCAGGAGACGGCCTCGGGGCGCGTGAAAGGCCGAGTGAGGTGGGGTGGGGAGCGGGGAGACCGGGCCGTGGAGCGCGTGAAGGCCGGAGGCAGGCCGGAAGGAAGGCGGGCAGGCAGCCCGCCCGCCCGCTATTCCTTGTCTGGCGACTCCGAGCCGTGCGGCGGGAGCTCGTCACTCAGCAGCCGCTTGAGCTCGTCGTCGAAGGGATCGGCAGGGGCCTCGCCGTCGCCGAGCAGACCGATGCGCGTGAGCAACAGGTCCGGGGCGTCAAGCTCTTCGGCGGTGGGCATGATGTCGGGGTGCGACCAGAGCCCGTCGCGGGTGGCCTGGCCGCCGCGGTCTGCCACTGCACGCCACATCGCGGCGGCCTCACGCAGCCTCCGGGGGCGCAGTTCAAGGCCAGCGAGCGCGGCGAAGGCGCGCTCCCCGGGCCCGCCGGTGGCGCGTCGGCGGCGAACCATCTCGGCGATACCGCCGGTTCCTGGCAGGCGTTGCGTCGCGTCCTCGGTGACGATGTCGACCCAGCCCTCGATGAGCGCGAGCATCGTCTCGAGTCGCTCGTGCGCGGCCTCCTGCGCGGGAGTCTTCTCAGGGAAGAGTGCGCCGCTCGCGAGGATCTCTTGAATTTGCTCGGGCTGGGTGGGGTCGAGCTCGCGCGTGAGCTCTTCGATGCGTTCGGTGTCGATGTGGATCCCGCGGGCGTAGTCGGTGATCGCGGTCAGCAGGTGTGAACGCAGCCACTTCGTGTGCCGGAACAGGCGGGCGTGAGCGAGTTCGCGCACCGCGAGGTACAGCGTCACCGCCTCAAGGTCTTGGTCGAGTCCCTCCGCGAACTTTGCTATGCCGCTCGGCAGCAGCGCGCCGCCCTCGTATCCGGGGCCCGAGAACAGTGGGATGCCGATATCGCCGGCGGAGACGACCTCGCCGGAGAGCTGGCCGACGATCGAGCCGAGCTGCACGGCGAAGAGCGCACCGCCGACGCTGCGAAGCATCGGGGTGGCCTGCTGCAGCGCGGCCGCCATTTCGTCGGGCATCTGGGTGTTCATCGAGTTCATGAGCGCCTGCGACACCGACTCTGCGACGGGTTCTGCGAGTGTGATCCAGGTGTCGATTGAGCGCTGCACCCACTCGATCCGATTCACCGTGCGCGGCGCATCGGGTACTGGGCCGAGCTCTGTCGCCTCATCGAGCCACAGCGACGCCACGGGGAACGCGCGCTCGGCGGGGGCCGAGTCTGCCGTGCTGTCGCCGCCGGCGGCGTCGAGGGCGGTGCGGCGTGCAACCGACCAGTCGATCTTGTCGCTCGGGTTGCTCATTGCTCCGCGGAGCGTGGAGAACAGCGCGCCCAGCACGGCCGGGTCGCCCGAAATGCCCGCGGCCTTTGCGAGCATGCTCGGATCGAGCTCGGCACCTGGCTGCCCGGAGAGCATGTTCTGCAGCAGGCGCTGCAGCTCTTCAAAGTCAGGGCCTGACGAATCGTTTGAACCGTCTGGCTGTGTTTCGTCGCTGCTCACGGCGTTCTCCTCATGCGTCAGTACTCTTCAATAAAACTACGGCACCATCGGTGAGACCTTGCTTGGAGCAGCGCGATTGCATTGCGCCCACTGCGAACAGTCGCGCTCGTTTCCAGCTCTCACAAGAATATCAGCGGGTAAACGCTACGATCGAGGGGTGACCGAACAGACTACTTCTGCCCCCCGATCGCGCCGGCTTTCCCCACTCGCAATCACGATCATTCTCGTGGTCGTGCTGATCATCGCGTTCCTCGCGGTCTCGTCAGTGATGACTGAGGTCCTGTGGTTCAAACAGCTCGGGTATCTTCCCGTGTTTGCGACGCAGTGGATCGCAGCGGGCGCGATGTTCATCGTCGGCTTCCTTGCGATGGCGATTCCGGTGTTTTTGGCGATCGATATCGCCTACCGGAAGCGCCCCGTGTATGCGCGTCTCACCGCGCAGCTCGATCGCTACCAGGAGGTGGTGGAGCCGCTTCGCCGATTGGTGAAGTGGGTGCTGCCTGCCGTGCTCGGCATCTTCGCCGGCGTTGCTGCCGCGTCAAGCTGGCGCACCGTGCTGCTCTGGTGGAACTCTGAGCCAGCAGGGGAGAAGGACGCCCAGTTCGGTTTCGATATCTCCTTCTACCTCTTTGACCTGCCGCTCTGGCAGTCAATCACGGGCTTTGCCTCGGCAGTGGTGCTGATCTCGCTCCTCGTGGGCGCGGCGACAAGCTACCTCTACGGCGGTATCTCGTTCACCGAGCGTGAGCTGCGTGTGTCGAAATCGACGCGCATCCAGACCGCGATCCTTGCGACGCTGTACCTCCTCATCCAGGCCGTGAGCCTCTGGCTCGACCAGTACGCGACGGTGACGAGCACTGACGGCTACGCGACCGGAGCAATGTACTCAAGCGTGCACGCAACGATCCCGGGCAAGCAGATCCTCGCGGGCATCGCCGCGATGATTGCGATTCTGTTCCTCATCACCGCGTTCACGGGAAAGTGGCGGATCCCCGTCATCGGCACAGCGCTGCTCATCGTGTCGAGCCTGGTGCTCGGCGTCGGCTACCCGTGGGCGATCCAGCAGTTCCGCGTCGTTCCCGACGAGCAGAGCATGGAGTCGGACTACATCTCGCGAAACATTGAGGCGACCCGAAAGGCGTACGGCCTCGATAACGTGAAGATTGAGCGCTATGACGCTGTCACCGACGCCGAGCCTGGCGCGCTGCGCGGAGACGCTGTCGCGACCTCGAACATCCGCATCATGGACCCCGAGGTCATCGCCCGGACGTTCTCGCAGCTCGAGCAGTCGAAGCAGTACTACAAGTTCCCGAAGTCGCTGAATGTCGACCGCTACGAGCTTGACGGCCAGGTCGAGGACACGGTCTCAGCGATCCGTGACATTGACATTTCCGGTCAGTCGAGCTGGTACAACCGGACGCTCGTGTTCACGCACGGTTATGGCCTCGTTGCCGCGTACGGCAACCAGCGCTCGCCGGGCGGCGAGCCGGTGTTCCTCGAGAGCGGGATCCCGACGAACGGTCGCCTCGGCGAGTTCCAGCCACGCGTGTACTTCGGCATGGATTCGCCGGAGTACTCGATCGTGGGCGGCGAGCGTGAGAAGGCCATCGAGCTCGACTTCCCCTCGGACATCGAGAGCACCCCTGAAGCCCCGGCCGCTGAGGCTGAGGGCGCGACGCCCGCTGAAGAAGGCACTGACGCGTCGACCGTTGCTACCACGGACGAGCCCGCTGAGGGCGATGCACAGGCGGAGAAGCCGCTCGAGGGCGAGGGAACTGCCGAGGATGACGTCGCAGCAGAGGATCTCGATCCCGAGGTCGAGGCAGCCGTTGGTGGCCGCGCGAACCTCACGACCTTCGAGGGTGACGGCGGGCCGAAGCTCAGCAACATGCTCACCAAGATCATGTTCGCGCTGAAGTTCCAGGACGTCGAGGTGCTGCTCTCAGGCGCAGTCGTCGACGACTCCCAGATCCTCTTCGACCGTAACCCGCTTGAGCGCGTGCAGAAGGTTGCTCCGTACCTCACCATCGACGCAGCACCGTACGCGTCGGTTGTTGACGGCAAGCTGAAGTGGATCATCGACGGTTACACGACCTCCTCGCAGTACCCCTACTCAGAGGTGAGCGATATGAACGCGCTCACGGTCGACGCCGATAACCAGCGCGTGAGCATGATGTCGAAGCCGGTGAACTACATCCGCAACTCGGTCAAGGCCACCGTCGACGCGTACGACGGCTCGGTCGACCTGTACGCGTGGGATGCAGAGGACCCGCTGCTGAAGTCGTGGGGCAAGATCTTCCCAGGCACGCTCAAGAACGTGGAAGACATGAGCGGCGAACTGCTCAGCCACGTGCGCTACCCGACAGACATGTTCAAGGTGCAGCGCGAGGTGCTGAGCAAGTACCACGTCACCGACGCTGGCGCGTTCTACTCAGCTGAGGACGCATGGCGTACCCCGGATGACCCGGTAAAGGGAACCAGCGAGACCGGCCCGAACCCGGCACAGCCGCCCTACTACCTCACGCTCTCCGCTGGAGCCGATGTCGAGCCCGAGTACTCGATCTACTCGACCTACATCCCTGACGCCCGAGGCGAAGGCGCGCGAGATATCCTCACCGGGTACCTTGCAGCCAACTCGAACGCTGGATCGGAAGCCGGGAAGATCTCCGAGGATTACGGCACGCTGAAACTCCTCACACTGCCGAAGGGCAATACGATTCCGGCCCCCGGCCAGGTGCAGAACAGTTTCAACACGGACCCGAAGGTCTCGACCGAGCTCAACCTGCTGCGGCAGGGGGGCACCCGGGTGATCAGCGGTAACCTGCTGACGCTCCCGGTCGGTGGCGGACTGCTGTACGTGCAGCCGGTCTACCTCGAGGCGTCGACGGGAACGAAGTTCCCGCTGCTGCAGAAGGTACTTGTCTCCTTCGGTGACGACATCGCGTTCGAGAATACGCTCGACAAGGCGCTTGATGAGCTGTTTGGCGGCGATTCCGGAGCGAACGCCGGCGACGGCAACGGCGTGACGCCGGCCGAGCCCGGTGAGGAAGCGGAGACGCCCGCCCCCGGTGAGGAGTCTGACGGCAAGACGCCGGCGGCACTTGAGAAGGCGCTGAAGGACATGAAGTCCGCGATCGACGAGCGTGACGCCGCGATGAAGGAAGGCGACCTTTCGAAGTTCGCCGAGGCTGACAAGAAGCTGTCTGAGGCGCTCGAGCGTGCGCTGCAGGCTGGGGCGTAATACCCCGGCGACAGCCAGCGAGCAATGACGGTGGGCCCGGGAAGCGACAGCTTCCCGGGCCCACCGCGTTGTGCGGGCCGAGACCTGTCGACGCACGCTGAGTGTCGGCGGCTGGATCTAGACTTCTTGGCATGAACGATCAGCGAAGCTGGCGCGGGCGCGCCTTCCTTGGTACGAGCCTCGACGGCTACATTGCGGGCCCCGGGGGCGACCTCGCCTTCCTCGAATCGGAACCGGGCAAGGGGCAGCACGCGGCTATCCCCGCCGAGGTGCCGGCGCTCGAATGGGAAACATTCTTTCCGCAGATCGACGCACTGCTCATGGGGCGCGCGACGTACGAGAAAGTGTTGAGCTTTGGGGAGTGGCCGTTCCTGGGGCTGCGGGTGTTCGTGCTGAGCACGACGCTCACTGGTGAGCAGCCCCACGTGAGTGTCGTGGGGTCAGTCGACGAGGCGATCTCCGCGCTCAACGCTGCCGGGGTGGAGCAGGTCTACGTCGATGGCGGACGCACGGTCCAGGCGTTTCTCGCGCGCGGCCTGCTCGACGAGCTCACGGTCTCGGTGTTGCCCGTGGTCATCGGGGGCGGTACCAGGCTGTTCGCCGAGGGGGCCTCGGCCGAATTCGCGGTGCGCGGTTCGCACGTCACGGCCGACGGGCTCGTGCGCACCACCTACGAGATCCTCTGACGCCGCGAGCCGCCAGGATCATTGAGCTGTTGGTCAGACCAATTGGGCTAGGATTGCGAGCACGGAGATACTCGCGTATCGACTGAACTCGGAGGACGTGCAATGGACTGGTCGACCGTGCGGCAGGCAAGCCCGCTGTCGCTGCCCGATCGGCTGTCGGTCGATCTCGAGCGCCTGATCCTCGACGGCAAGCTTGCGCCGGGAGACAAACTGCCGCCCGAACGCAGCCTCGCCGAGTATCTCGGGGTATCGCGGGTGTCGGTGCGCGAGGCGCTGCGTGAGCTCGAGAACCGCAGCCTCATCGACCGTAGGCCAGGCCGGGGCACCGTCGTGCTCGCCCCGGGGGATCGATCACCGATCGCCGAGCAGATCGGCTCGGCGGTGAGCGCTGCGGCCGCGGAGATCCGCGACATCATGGAACTGCGCGCGATCGTCGAGCCGCCGATCGCGCGGCTCACCGCGGGCAGGGCCAGGCCGCGCGACGTCGCGCAGCTGGGTGAACTTGTCGAGGCCATGGAACGCGAAACCTCGAGCGAACGCTACGCAGAGCTCGACCGTGCATTTCACCAGGCGATTGCGCAGTACACGCACAACCCGCTGCTCGGGCTCATAAACGAACAGATCGCGCAGCAGATCGCCCCCAGCCGGGGGAGCCGCTACCAGAGCGCCGCACGCCGCAGCGTCTCGAGCGCTGCCCACCGCAGGATCCTTGCGGCGATCGCGGCCGGCGACGGCGAGCGTGCGGAGGCTGAGGCCCGCGCCCACGTTGTCGATATCGCCGAGCAGATCGCGATCGCTGGCGGGCTCACCTCGGAAGAAGCCACCCACAACGAGACAGACGAGGAGTCCGCGTGACGACAGCAGAGCCGCTTGGCGCGATAGCTACTTCCCATTACCTCGCCACGGAAGCGGGGGCCGCCGTGCTCCGGTCCGGTGGCAACGCGATCGACGCCGCAATCACCGCGGCTGCCGCGCTCTGCGTGGTGTATCCCAACAACGTGGCCCTCGGGGGCGACCTCGTTGCGATCGTGCGCAGCCCCGACGGCGAGGTGCGTTTTCTCAATGCGACGGGCACCGCTCCCACCGGGCAGAGCCTCGAGGCGCTCCGCGAGAAGCATGGGGAGGCACTGCCGCTGCGCGGCGTGGACACCGTGACGGTTCCGGGCGGCGTTCGCGGCTGGGAGGCGCTGCACCAGCTCGGGGCGACCCGCAGCTGGCGCGAGCACCTCGGCCCCGCGATCGGCCTCGCCCGCGACGGCTTTCCCAACTCCCGTTCGGTCGCCCGCGAACTGCGCGCGACCCAGTCGGAGCTCGCGCAGGATCCAGGGGCACGCGACGTCTTCTACCCTGGCGGCGAACCCATCGCCGAGGGCGAGACGCTCGTGCAGCCAGCGCTTGCACGCTCGTTGCAGGAGCTCGCAGACAACGGGCCAGACGCGTTCTACGCGGGGGAGCTCGCGCGTCGCTGGGTGACGGGTCTCGCGGAGATCGGATCGAAGATCACCCTCGCCGACACCGCCGCTTACCGGCCATTCTGGGACGAAGCCATTGAGACGGAGTTCGCGGGACTGCGGGTGCTCACTGGGCCCCCGAACACCTCTGGCTTTATGCTGTTGCGGGCGCTCAACGCGATTACCGCGGGCATCGGTGACCCGCTCGGGGCGGGGGCTGGCGAGCTGGCGCGTGCATTCCATGAGAGCAATCTGGTGCGCACGCTGCTGCTTTCCGATCCAACGTTTGATGGCGCGAGCGGTGACGCCCTCGTGGCCGCGGCTGCTCCTGAGTACCCCGTGCGCGGAGATGCGAAAGCGAGCGGTGACACCGTCGGTTTCTCGGCTGTGAGCCGCGATGGCTGGGCCGTGTCCTTCATCAATTCGGTGTACTGGGGCTTCGGCGCGCACATTCTCGAACCCGAGACGGGCATTATCTTTCAGAACCGCGGCACGTCGTTCTCGCTTGATCCAGACTCCCCGAACGCTTTCGCACCCGGTAAGCGCCCGCGCCACACGCTCATGCCGGTCGTGGTGCTTGAGGGCGACGAGCTGCGATTTGTGCCAGCGACGATGGGCGGTGCCGGCCAGCCGCAGGTGCACGCGCAGTTGCTTGCACGGCTCGTCGCAGGTGAGGATCCCGCAGCAGCAACCCACGCCCCGCGCTGGATGGTGGGGGAGGTTGCCGGCGCCGGCCCGGTGCGGGTCGTTGTCGAGAGCGATGTCTCGGAGGTCGCGCAGACGGCAATCGCGCGCGCCGGATTCTCGCTCGCGCAGGTGCCGCCGCACACTGAAAAGCTTGGCCACTCCAACGTGATCCGAGTCGACCGCGCCCCCGACGGCTCCGTGAGCTATACGGCGGCGAGCGACCCGCGCTCGGACGGTTCGGCGTGCGTCGTGGAAGGCCCCGCCGGCGCCGAGCCCGCTCCCGGGACAGGCTAGCGCCCCGGATCGACACCCCCACGCACGTCACTCACCCGCAATTTTTCCCGAAAAGGTACTCATGACCCAGTCCGACCTCACTCTGCCCCGCCCCTCCTTCGTGGTGCTCGCCCTGCTTGGCGCGCTCACCGGTATGCTCTCGGGCCTGTTCGGCATCGGCGGCGGCGTCGTACTCGTGCCGCTCCTCACAATCTTCCTCGGCTACCAGCAGCGGCTGGCAGCGGGAACCTCGGTCGCAGCGATTCTCCCCGCGGCCATTGTGGGCGGCATCGGGTACGCCGTGCAGGGCAATGTTGACTGGATCGCTGCGCTGCTACTCGCAGTCGGCATCGTGGTTGGCGCGCAGCTCGGCAGCTACCTGCTCTCGAAGGTGCCCACGGTGGCGCTGCGGTGGATCTTCATGGTGTTTCTGTTTGGCGTGGTCGTGAGCCTCTGGTTCGTGGTGCCGCAGCGCGAGTCCTCGATTGAGATGACCGTGTGGCTCGGCGCTGGCCTCGTGCTGCTGGGGCTCATCACGGGAGTGCTGTCGGGGCTGCTGGGCGTCGGCGGCGGCGTGATCGTGGTGCCAGCGCTGATGTTCTTCTTCGGGTCGAACGACCTCGTCGCGAAGGGTACTTCGCTCATTATGCTCATTCCCGGATCGATCTCGGGCACGCTCGGCAACTTCAGGCGGCAGAACGTCGACCTGCGCTCCGCGCTCGTTCTGGGGATCGCGGCGAGCGTACTCTCGCCGCTCGGCTCAGTGCTTGCGACGAAGATCACGCCATTCGCCTCGAACATCGCGTTCTCGCTGCTGCTCGCCTTCGTCCTCGCGCAGATGCTGTACAAGACGGTGCGTTCAGGGAAGAAGTAGGGCGCTCTGAGCGTAGGGGCTGCACAGCCCCTACGCGCGGTTTTTCGTGACGACGCGCGCAGACAGCGCGCTACCGAGGGCGATCGCCCGTTTCTCGAGGAGATGCCACGAGGCGTATCCGAGCAGTGCGGCGCCGGGCAACACCAGGGCGATGCTCGCCGCCAGCGGGAGCGGGCCCGCGACCGCGATGATGACCTGCTGCAGCGGAAACGCCCAGAGGTACAATCCGTAGGAGGGGTCGCCGAGCGTGTGCAGCGGGGCCGCGATCCTGCTCGACCGGCTCCCGATCGCGACGACGGCGTACGACACGATTACCCATGCCGCGAGTAGCCCCGAGGTGCCATCGGTAAGCGCCAAGACTGCCGCTCCCGGTAGCACTGGCCAGAGCGGCAGACGGACAGCGCGGGGGATCTCCGCGAGCAGCGAGCCGATCACAAAGAACACGACAGCAATCATCGTGGTGCGCCACGGGCCGGTGAGGGGGACGCAGAGGATCGCGGCCGCGATCGCCACCGTGAGCACGCCGCGGAGGAGCCGGCTTGCGCGTGCCCCGAGCAGCCCGAGCGCGACGAGCGCGAGGTAGCAGGTGAACTCCGGGCCAATGCTCCAGAGTGATCCGTTGACGGCCGTCGTCGGGTTGTCGGCGAAAACCCCCGGCAGATCGTACTGCGCAAACAGGGTCAGGTTCCAGAGGTAGCCCCAGGTCTCACCGCTGCCCCAGTAGTTACTCGGTTGCTTGGAGGTGAAGACAGGGCCCAGCGCGCCGATCGTCACCACGACGACGAGTGCGAGGGCGGGGAAGATGCGCAGCGAGCGGCGAATGAGGAACGGAAATGGCCGGGGTTCCCGCGACCAGCTTCGTGACAGCAGGAACCCGCTGAGGGTGAAGAAGATGTACACGCCGAGGTGGTGCACGGTGATCCCTGCGAGCGTTGGCGGGCCCTTCACCCCTGAGAGCGGCCAAGCGTGCCCGATTACCACCATCGCCGCCGCCATGATGCGGATGAGGTCGAAGAGGTTGCTCCCGCGACCCGTCGAGCTGGCGCGACCGCCGGGAAGGGGAGGAAGCGCCGTCTCGGAATGACTACCCGTCGACATCACTGTGAACCTCCAAGTGAAGCGAGTCTACTCGCAGCGCTGGAGGATGGCCCAGTAGAACGGTCGCGGCTCCGGGAGGAGGCTAGCGCGAGCAACGCAAACGCAAAACGCCCGAACTCATTAAAAATGAATTCGGGCGTTCGCGATGTCTTCAGACATCCCATGGTTGCGGGGGCAGGATTTGAACCTACGACCTCCGGGTTATGAGCCCGGCGAGCTACCGAACTGCTCCACCCCGCGGCACGTTCTCTAGCTTAATGTGATGCGGGGGTGGCGACTAAAGCGGCGGAATCTTGGGCGTGTTGCGCTGCGTTTCCGGGCACCGAAAGCCCCTCGGGTGAGGCGTTCCCAGTCATCGTCGCCGTATAGCCCGGATGGGGCCGTGGCCGCGCGCAAGCTTTGCGCACAACGGCAGAATCACTATTCTTCCGGGATTGTGGCTTCGCGATCCTGCGCATGCGACGAGGTCTGGGGCCGTGGTGCCGCCTGCTCCCTCCAGATCGAGACCAAGCGGGCGCGTCTCTGGCTAACCGCCCGCAATTCTGTTCAGGGTAGCTACGAGGTTCTTAAACGTCTTCTGGCCGGCTGGTGAGAGCCTTGCGAGCGTGCTGCCGTACCGCGTGCGGCGTTCCTTGGTGATCTCGACGAGGCCGCGTTCTTCGAGGTCGCGGAGGATCTTGGAAAGATCTGGAGTGGACAGGCCCGTCGCGTCCTGCAACGCCGGGTAGTCTGCCTGCTCGACCTGGCTGAGATACGACATGGTGACGAATCGCTTCGGTGCGACGAGGTGAGCGTCAATGTCTGTGTATGACATGGTCGGTCAGCGACGAACGAGGAGCACGAGGTAGAACACGAGCCAGGCGGCGGGGGCAAGGCCGGCGAAGACGAAGGCCTCAGGGAAAGGGATCGTTTCTCCGTGGGTGATGCCTCGCCAGATCGGGATGGCGAGCCACACGGTGAAGATTGAGGTGACTGCCGACGCGCGGAGCCGCGGCTCGCCCGCACGGCTCAGGCGCTGGTTGACCCAGTGGTGGGCCGCAAGCACGGCGGCCAGCGCCGGAATGATCGCCCACCAGGCGTACCCGCCGAGTGCAAGGGCTCCGCCGGCGAATGAGAGTAGCACGATCCCTCCGGCAGAGAGGTGATCGCGGGCGTCGAGTACCCGCCTGGGGCGTTGCGGCATCGAGTCAAGAAGCTGCTGCGCCTGAAGAGGTGTCGGGGGCTGCGGGGGAGTGTTGCCGTCGTCGCTCATGGGTTCAGATTAGCAACTACTTTCATTTTATGAAAGTAGTGTGGTGTGGCGTGTACTCGACGAGCGAGGCGATGCCCGAGGCCTCTGTTCGCAGGCCCGCCGGGCTCGCGGAAAAACGAAAGGCTCCTGATCAGAAAAATCTGATCAGGAGCCTTTCTCCAGTTGCGGGGGCAGGATTTGAACCTACGACCTCCGGGTTATGAGCCCGGCGAGCTACCGAACTGCTCCACCCCGCGGCACGAGAATTAACACTATCACTGAAGCGCGGCGAGC